>NZ_KV841556.1:409541-410556 GCF_001839505.1 Streptococcus sp. HMSC34B10
AAGTTCCAACCAGAGAAATACGTTGTTTCTAAAGCGAAATTCGATATTACAGGTACTAAGCTCGCTGATGACGATTCTGAGTTGACAGATAAATATGGTGAAACAAACGCGAATCCATACGCGGATAATACCATCAATAATGAAGTGGAAAATTTAAATACTAAGACTGTTGAACGTGGTTCTAAATTAGTTTACCAAGTATGGTTGGATACAACTAAATTTGATGCTGCTAACAAGGACAACATCCAAACAGTTGGTATCTCAGATAACTATGATGAAGCTAAATTAAATCTTAATGCAGCTGACATCAAAGCCTACGACTCTGTAACAGGTGCAGAAGTAACTGATAAATTCGATATCGCTGTAAATGATGGTGTGATTACTGCAACCCTTAAAGATGGCTTCACGAAGTCACTTGGTGACGCAGAAAACACACAAGTGATCGATACAACTAAATTCGAATTCGGACGTTACTACAAGTTCGATATCCCAACAACAGTGAAAGCTGATGTTCCTGGTGGTGTAGACATCGAGAATAGTGCGGCTCAAGTAGTAAACTACTACAACCCAACGACTAAAAAAGTTGAAAAACCAAGCAAACCAACTGAAAAACGTGTAAACAACGTCCCAATTCAAATTGAACTTGACTTCAAGAAAGCTCTTGCAGGTCGTCAATTGAAAGCGAATGAGTTTACTTTCCAATTATTAGACGATGATGAATTCAATGTTCTTGAAACAGCAACTAATGATAAGGATGGTAAGATTAAATTCACTAGCCTTAAATACACAAACAATGATCTCGGTGTTTACCGTTACAAAGTAGTAGAAGTTGCTGGTACAGACTCAACCGTTACGTATGACAATATGAAGGCTGTTGTAACAGTCACTGTTTCTCATGATGGTACAGCTAAAGCTTTAGTTGCTAAGGTCGGAGATATTGCCGATAAAGAATTTAATAACACAGTTCGCCCTCCAGAAGAGCCTAAGTTCCAACCAGAGAAATACGTTGTTTCTA
>NZ_KV841556.1:410656-510967 GCF_001839505.1 Streptococcus sp. HMSC34B10
ATTCTGAGTTGACAGATAAATATGGTGAAACAAATACAAACCCATATGTGGATAAAACTAACAACAACGAAGATGAAAATTTGAATACGAAACCAGTTGAACGTGGTCAAAAACTTTACTATCAAGTATGGTTGGATACAACTAAATTTGACGCAAACAACAAAGACAATATCCAAACAGTAGGAATCACAGATAATTACGACAAGGATAAATTGACTGTTAATGCTTCAGATATCAAGGTTTACGATTCCGTTACTGGTGCAGACGTTACGACGAAATTCGATATCTCTGATAACAATGGTGTTCTGACAGCTAACCTGAAAGATGGCTTCACGAAGTCACTTGGTGACGCAGAAAACACACAAGTGATCGATACAACTAAATTCGAATTCGGACGTTACTACAAGTTCGATATCCCAGCAACAGTGAAAGACGATGTCGTAGCTGGTGCAGATATTGAAAACAAGGCAGCACAAGTTGTTAACTACTACAACCCAGTAAGCAAGACTGTTGAAAAACCAAACAAACCAACTGAAAAACGTGTCAACAGTGTTCCAATCTCAGTTGAATTCAACTTCACTAAGAAATTGGAAGGTCGTGAACTTAAAGCTGGCGAATTTACATTCGAGTTGAAAGACAGCGACAATGTTGTGATCGCAACTGCAACCAACGACGAAGCTGGTAAGATCAAGTTTGCTCCAGTAGATTACACTAATAAAGCTGGTGAAACTGTTACTGCCCTTAAATACAAGAAGGGTCAAGAAGGTACTTACAAGTACACTGTAACAGAGGTTAAGGGTACAGACGCAACTGTATCATACGATACAATGAAAGCAGAAGTAACTGTAACAGTATCTCATGACGGTACTGCGAAAGCCTTGATCACAAACGTGACAGAACCTGCGGATAAAGAATTTAACAACCGTGTGACTCCACCAGAAACTCCTGAGTTTAACCCAGAAAAATACATCCTTAATGAAGAAAAATTTGATATTACTGGAACTAAACTTCTGGATGATGATAAAGAGTTGACTGATAAAGTAGCTGATACCAACAAAGATCCATATGTGGACAATGTTGATAATAATGAAAAGCAAAATATCAATACTCAAACACTCCATAAAGGTGATAAGGTTGTTTACCAAGTATGGTTGGATACAACTAAATTCAAAGAAGGTCACAATATTCAATCTTTAGGAATTACAGATAAATATGACAACGAAAACTTGGATGTTAATGTATCTGAAATTAAGGCTTACGATTCAGTAACTGGAGCTGATGTGACTGACAAGTTCGATATCAAGGTTGAAGATGGTGTTATTACTGCTACGTCTAAGGTTGATTTGACTAAATCACTCGGTGATGCGGAAGATACACAAGTAATTGATACTACTAAGCTAGCGTTTGGTCGTTACTATAAGTTTGATATTCTTGCACATATCAAGGACACTGCTAAGGAAGGTGTAGATATTGAAAATACAGCTTCTCAAATTGTTCACCAATATGATCCAACTAAGAAATCAGTTGAAAAACCAGAAAAACCAACTGAAAAACGTGTTGTTAATATCCCAGTAAAAGTTGAATTCAACTTCACGAAGAAATTGGAAGGTCGTGTGTTGAAAGCTGGAGAATTCAGCTTCGTATTGAAAGACAAAGATGGCAACGTAATTGAAACTGTAAGCAACGATGCAGAAGGTAAGATCAAGTTCTCAGCTCTTGAGTTCAAACGTGGTCAAGAAGGCACTCATATCTATCATGTAGAAGAAGTGAAAGGTACAGAGGCTGGAGTTGAGTATGACAAGATGGTAGTGACTGTTGGAGTTACTGTAACTAAGGATGGTAAAGTGTTGACCCTTACTTCACAAATGCCTGAAGATACTGAGTTTAACAACAAGGTAACACCACCAACACCACCAACACCACCAACACCACCAACACCGCCAACACCGCCAACACCGCCAACACCACCAACACCACCAACACCACTAACTCCAGAAAAACCTAAAGGTCCTGAGTTGCCAAATACTGGTGAACAATCTAAATCTGGAGTTGCCGCACTTGGTGCTGCGCTTGGTTTTGTAGGTCTAGGTTTGGTTGTAAAACGTAAAAAACGTGAAGAATAAAATATACAAAATCGCATTCATTTAGCGATGAACTAACTATTTTAGTTCTGAAATGAAAAGGCTTTGCTCGAAAGAGCAAGGCCTTTTTATTATTTTTAAATGTCTATGAAATTTTATTGAAAGAAAATGAAAATTATTGAAATCACATATTTTTTTTGATAAAATTGATATGTTTTTAAGAATCAAATCTTTTTGCTTGAGAAGCATAAAATTAAATCAAAAATTTTAAAAGGAGTTTGTCATGTCATCGTTAAAGAATAATAAAACTATTAAGTATGCTTTGAGAAAAACCTCAGTTGCTTTTGGTTCTGTTGCAGTCGCAACAGTGATTGCTGTTGCAGGTATTGCCACTGTATCAGCCGATGAAACTTCATCAGTAACGACACCTGTTACTTCAACTACAACAGTAGCTGGAGAAGAAACAAAAGAAGTAGCGGTTCCAGAGAAGTTGGAAGAAGCTAAAACTGCTGCCACAAATGAAGGTCTTGAAGTTAAAGAAACTGAGACTAAAAAGCAAGATTCAGAGGAAGCTGCTGCTAAAGATTACGAAAAACAAGTTACTGATATTAATAAAACAGTAGCTGATTACAAAGCTGAAGTTGCAGCAAATCAAGAAACTTACGAAAAAGAAAAAGCTGAAGTTGATGCTAAAAATGCTGCTGCACAAGCAAACTACGATAAAGAACTTGTTGCTTACAACGAAAAACTTACTGCTTATAAAAAAGAATTGACTGAAAAATCAGCAGAAAAAACAGCAGTAGAACAGAGTAATGAAGAAGCACGTGTTGCTTATGAAAAAGCTCTTGAAGAATATAACACAGCACTTGCAGCATACAATGCATCTGTAACAGCAAATCAAGAAGCTACTGAAAGTAATAAATTAGCTCAAGCAGAATATGAAGCTAAATTAGCTGACTACAAGACTAAAAAAGCTGCTTATGATGAAGCACAAGCTGCTTACTTGATTGAGCTCGAAATTTACAACAAGAAAAAAGCACAATACGATGATGCTAAAGATGCCTTCAATAAGATGGTTGCAGAGCGTGGTGGAAATCCTGAGAAATACAAACAAGATTTGACATTCCTCTCTGAAGAACTTGCTGATGGCGAAACAACTAAAATCACACACCAAACAACTGGATTAACAACTTACTTGACAAAAGAAGGTCAATCTCGTATGTACGGTGATGGTAAAGCTACTAAGATGTATGAAACAAATAATCTTCAAGATTCTGATTTGACAACTACAAATCCATATGCCAACAATGAAATCGAGTGGGGTCTTGTAAAAGTCGGAGACAAATTTGATGTGACATACACAGGACTTACTCAAGCTAAAATTGTAAAAGGTAGCGAAGAAAAACGTATTGCAAAAGTTGTTTATAAATACGAAGTGAAGAGCCTTCCATCATCAGATGGAAAAGGAATCGTTCAAATTTACAACGATCCAGCAGTTACAATGACAATTGGTAGCTCAACAGATACTGAAAACCCAGTAACTGTTGGTGTTGACATTGAGTTTTACGATGAAAATGACCAATTAATTGATTTGTCACAACACAATGCAATCCTTGCCCTTAACTCACTTAACCACTGGAATGGTGCATCTTATGTTGAAAATGACAAACCTCGTCCTCTAGTTGTTGAAGCTAAAGATAGCGAAGGCAATATAGTTCGTGGAACTTGGGATCCATATTCAGATGGAAGTGAACCAAAACTTGATGGTGCAGACGTTGTTGTGAAAAGCGGTAAAGCTGACTTCGGTAGTGCAGAAGTTGATATCAATGCTGATAATCCTTTGAAAATTGTTGCTCAAAAAGCAACATGGGATGATGATGCCTTCAAAGTAACTGAAGAAACAACAGTTGATGCTACAACAGTGAACGCATCTGGTGGCGGAAATGGTCACTCAGTTGGTACTGAAGATTACACATTCGGTGATAAATCAGACGTTATCGGTTCTTACACTGTAGACGCTAAATCAGGTGTTTTGAGATACACACCAAAAATGAAACACCAAGATACTCCTCACGTTGAGTCTGTAAACATTGGTGACAAAGAGTTTATTAAACTTCCAAATTCAAGTGTAGACCAAGATTCATCGACAAAAGAAGTATCTGCTAAAGAACAAAACCAATACATGGCTCAAGGTGCTACATTTAATGCAGACTCTTCAAGTGAAACTAAGGGTTGGGATGATCCTAAGAGCCCTTACCTTTACTATGGTGGTGCTGCTGTTATTTTGAAAGATGGTCATCTTGAATTTACAGCAAAAGGTGCTAACGCAACAGGCGAAGCAACTCTCTATTGGTTCTCTATCAACTCAAACGTTGGCTTCCCTCAAGATCCAGGTGAAGAGCCAGTTAAACCAACAGAACCAACACCTCCAGTTAAACCTGAAAAACCAGAATTGACAGAAGTACCAACTGTTAAAGAAAAACCAGTTCCACCGACAGAACCAGAATATAAAACTGTACCTGTCTTACCAAGTGAACCGGTTAAACCAGAAGCACCTGAGTTGGTGAAGGATCCTGTTAAGAAAGAAACAGAAAAACCAGTTGTTGAATGGAATAAAAATGTTGTGGTTATCAAGAAAGATGAAAAACCACAACCAAAACCAGAACCAAAACCAGAGCCTAAGCCGGAACCAAAACCAGAACCAAAACCAGAACCAAAACCAGAGCCTAAGCCAGAACCAAAACCGGAACCAAAACCAGAACCTAAGCTAGAGTCTAAGTCAGAGTCAAAATCAGAAACTAATCAAAAAGATTCAGAGAGAGTATTACCAAATACTGGTTCAGCTGATCAATCATTCATGACTTATTCTGCACTTATTGGTTTAGCTACTGCCGGTTATGCATTATCAAGAAAGAAAAAAGAAGATTAATTTATTCTGAAAATTATTTAAAAAGAGAAGACTAGTTTAGTCTTCTTTTTTTACTTAACTTTATCCTATAAAATTTAAAATATTAAACCGTTTACACTTGACAAAAATTGGTCTATACCATATAATGAAATAAAGAAATATGGAGGAACAATTATGAAAGTTATTCAAGTAAAAAATCCTGAAGAAGGTGGAAAAGTAGCTTTTGAAATTTTAAAAGAAAAGTTAGCAAATGGTGCTCAAACATTAGGACTTGCGACAGGTAGCAGTCCACTTGAGTTCTACAGAGAAATCGTAGAGAGTGACCTTGATTTTTCAAACCTTACAAGTGTCAACTTGGACGAATATGTAGGTCTTGATGGAGATAACCCACAATCTTATCGTTACTTTATGCAAGAAAATCTATTCAATAAAAAGCCATTTAAAGAAAGTTATTTGCCATCTGGTGTGCGTGACCATGCTGAGGCTGAAGTCGTGCGTTATAACCAAATCCTTGCAGATCATCCAGTAGACCTACAAATCTTGGGTATTGGTCGTAATGGGCACATTGGGTTTAATGAGCCGGGAACTCCGTTTGATAGTCAAACACACCTTGTAGATCTTGATCAGTCTACTATTGAAGCTAATGCTCGTTTCTTTGAGAAAATTGAAGACGTACCAACACAAGCTATCTCAATGGGTATTAAGAATATCTTAGATGCCAAGTCTATCATTCTCTTTGCTTATGGTGAATCCAAAGCAAAAGCCATTGCGGGAACTGTCGAAGGGCCTGTGACTGAAAAACTGCCAGCAAGTAGCTTACAAAACCATGCTGATGTGACGATTATTGCAGATGCAGAAGCACTAAGTTTATTAAAGAAATAAGTTAATATAAAAGCCATTCAATAAATAAAGTTTGAATGGCTTTTTTGTTGAAAACATTGAAGAAATTATTATATTATTTTTTTAAAAATATAAAAATAAGAAAAAAATCAATCTTTATATACAATAAATTTATAATTGCTGTTTTTTTAGTAAATAATTCAAATTATTTCAATTATAAAACTAGACTTTTAAAATAAATATTGCTAAAATATACTTTAAATAATTAGAAATAAGGAAGGCAAATAGAAATGAATAAGAAAAAAATTGGATTTTTTTCTATCGTTATGTGTTTATTGACAGTTGTCATTTCACTGACTTTAACAAAGGCTTCTGCCGAAGTATCAGAAACAACTGGTTCTAGTAAGTCTGTAGACACGATTACTTCACTCAACATTACAAATAATAAAGGTGGAAATCTTGATGGGGACCTGCCACAATGGGTTACATTCAGATTGAACGCAAACTTTGATTTATCAGATAAAGATGTTAAAGCTGGAGATACAACTACTATTGATGTATCAGATGCTCTTTATATAGAATCACAAAACTTTGAAATTCGAGATACATCAACTAATAATCTCATCGCAACTGGTAAAATTGATGAAACTAAAAAACATATCATCTTAACCTATACTGATTATGCTGAAAAGCACTCTGACACCAGTGGTTCTTTCTTTGTTTATACTCGAGTGGACTTTCAAAAGAATCCTGAAAAAGGAGAAATTCCTGTTCAAATTACTATCAATGGTAAAGTATATAATGCCGGTAAGGTGAATTTTACTGGAGTTGGAGAAGCCAAACCAGAGTTGTTCTCAAAAACTGGATGGATAAGTAATGAAGAACAAAGAATTCTTTCTTATTCCATTTCAATCAACCAGACAAAAGAGAGTTATAAAGATGCAATAGTTGAAGACGCATTGAAGTTCTCTAACGCATCTTACATCAAAGATAGTATTCATATTTATAAAGGGAAATTCAACTATGTAAATGGAGAATGGGAATTTAACGATAAAACAGATGTAACTAATCAACATACTGTTACAGTTAGTGAAGATGGTCGATCATTTGTTATTCAACTTGGAGATATCACTGAAGCTGATCAATACCGTATTGAATATAATGTTCAAGCAAATTATGCATTTGCAGATGGTGAAAAATTAGATAATGATGCTGTTTTAAAAGCAAAAGAAAAAACTTTGGGAAATGCCACTCAAACTACTGTTGCTCAGATAGCAGGTGGTTCAGGTGTTGGATATGTTTTCTCAATCAATATTCATAAAGTTGATGAAACCAATCAACCACTAGCAGGGGCTAAGTTTAAGGTTGTTCGACAAGCTAACAATCAAGTGATTGGTGACTTTACTACAGATGCTGAAGGTAAGATTACAGTAACGGATCTTTTGAGAGATAAGTACATCCTAACTGAGGTAGAAGCACCTAAAGGATATGTGATAAAAGCACCAGATACTGTAGTGAATGCAACAGATTTTGGAGAAGATAAGTCAGTTACCAAAACGATTGTAAACTCAAAAGAAGAGACAACCACAACAACAACGACTACAACCACGACAACTGAAGCTCCAACAACAACGACTACAACGGAAGCTCCAACGACTACAACCACGACGACGACAGAAGCTCCAACGACGACAACGACAACGACAGAAGCTCCAACGACGACAACGACAACGACTGAAGCTCCAACGACAACCACGACGACGACTGAAGCTCCAACGACGACAACCACGACAACAGAAGCCCCAACTACAACCACGACAACAACGACCACAACTGAAGGTCCAGGTTCAACCACTACAAGCACTAAAGAAACACCAGAAGTGTCAACGACGACAACAGAAGATAAACCAGATCTTCCTTCAACTGGGGAGGCTACTGGAGTAGTACTAGTATTTGCAGGTGTAGTAATCTTGGCTGGTAGTCTAGTTATGAAAAAGAAATTTTCTAAATAGTTAGCAGAGGATAACTATTATTTCTAAAAGAGGACATAGAGTCCTCTTTATTTTTGAATAAAAGTCAATACATTACGTTATTTTTCTTGACAATTTTTAGGATTCCATGTAAAATAGAATAGATCTTGAACTTGAAGGGAGTGAAAAAAATGTCTAAAACAGTAGTACGTAAGAATGAATCTCTTGACGATGCACTTCGTCGTTTCAAACGTGCGGTTACTAAAGCTGGTACTCTTCAAGAAACACGCAAACGTGAATTCTATGAAAAACCTTCTGTAAAACGTAAACGTAAATCAGAAGCAGCTCGTAAACGTAAAAAATTCTAATTAAAAATGAGAGACTAGAGTAATCTAGTCTTTTTTTGTACCTGTTATAGGAAAAAATCTAATTGTTTATTGACTATTTAAGCTCTATATGTATAAATTTATGTTAATCGTGAAAAGGCTGAGTAGAAGAATTCTAGTCTATCTTTTAAGAAAGAGTTGAGGAAGTAGCACATTTTATTTGAAATGTAGAAACAATCATGTATTTTAGTTGATTTTAAAGGGTAAATATAGTACAATAATGATAAAATAGTGTAATTTTACACGGAGGTATATGGGATGAAAAACCAGAAAAGGTTTGGAAAATTATTAATCACTTTATTGTCTACTGGAGTGCTTTTGGCTGCACTTCAAAGTCAAGAAATTATTACCGCTGAAGAAGCAACAACTGCTACTACAACAACAACGACTGAACAAACAACAGCAGCTACAGCAACGACTGAAGCTACAACTGAAGCAACGACTGCTGTAGCACCAACACGTGCTGCTAAAGAAGCAAGCGCAAAAGTAACAGGTACTATTAAAAGCCATGATAGTAAAAACTATGAATACTTCACAGACGTAGATATCGCTGTATCATTAACAGATAATGACGTGAAAGAAGGCGACTATGTAACGATTCAATTAGAAAATGCTACTGTCTTAAATTCTTTAGATGGTAAAGATGTTTTCTACGATGGGAAAAAAATTGGAACAATTTCTATCGTTTCATTTGAGAACATCAATAAAGCTCGTCAAGGTTCTAACGACAAAGCTCAAATGGAACAAGCTCAATTAGAATCAACACGTATGACTTTAAAAATTACATTTACAAAAGCTGTTGAAGCGGTAAAACCTGATGTGTTGAAACAAGCACAGTTCCAGATTAAATCAGAAAACGCCTATAATGGTGCGGTTATCGCTAATAAAGACTATACTTTAAATCAAGTGATTAAAGTGGGGGATTCTTCTGTAACAAGTACAGTAGATATTCCAAAAGTTGAGAAATTTGCAACAGATACAAACTCAATTCACTTCAGACCTTCTGGAAATACAATTAAGTTCAACGAAGATGGTTCATATGAAACGAAAACAGAATTCCAAGTTCGTGGAAGAGAGGGAATGAAAGTTGGAACAACCGTTGAATTAGAATTCAATGATGCTTCAGGAATTGAGTGGAAGACAAGTGACGATACTGCAATTAAAGTTGGAGATACATTTAAATCTAGATTTACCTTACCAGTGTATAACACTTATAGCGTAAACCAATATGGAGCTTATATCTTCCCAACTGGTGTAGAGCCAACATTCAAAGTAACTTCTATCACACCTAAAAAAATCACGCTTGAAATGATCTCAGGAGATGTTCCAAAAGAATTAGGAGTATACTTCGTTGCCGGTAAAAATCGTGTGAATATCATTGACAAATCTAAGATTGATATCGAAAAAATGCAATATGATGTTTCAACAGTGGCAACAGCTACAGTTAATGGTAAAGATGCTAAAGGAATCTACATTTACCGTATTATTAGTGACTCTACAAGTGCTCGATTAGTACTTGATACACTTGTGACAGAATTTAAAGAACTCGATACTGAAAAAACTTTAAGACCTTCAGAAAAAGGTTATAAAGATAAAGTAGATATCGATGGTTATGAATTTGTGAAAACTACAAAAGACCGTGAAGGAAATCAAACTCACTGGTATAAGAAAGTAGAACAATCAACAACGACCACAACAATGGAAGCTCCAACGACGACGACCACAACAACGGAAGCTCCAACAACGACTACAACGACGACGGAAGGTCCAACAACCCCAACTCCAACTCCAACTCCAACTCCAACGCCAACCCCAACAACGACTACAACGACGACGGAAGAACCAACAAATACTTCTGCAACTACAACAACAGAGAAAACAACTGATGGTAAAGTACCTGGAACTAACTCTACAACAACTGAATCTAAAGAAGAATTACCTAATACAGGTTCTACAGAATCATTGTTTGCAACAGGTGTGGCTTTCTTGGTTGCTGGTCTTACAGTATTGGGATTGAAGAAAAAAGATAACTAAAGCGTATATCCTATTAGTAAACAATCATGTCAGAAATCATAGAAGGGATTAAACAACAGTTTGTTGTTTAATCTTTTTTGTATCGATTAAATCTTTTAAAGAGTTCTACTTAAATAAATAGCATAAAGACTGTTAAAAACATAAACTTATTCCTACAATCTGATATAATAGTAAGAGAACTCTATTGAAGGAGATTAATATGTCAGTTTTAGTTAAAGAGGTAATTGATAAACTCAGACTAGACATTGTCTATGGTGAGCCGGAGTTACTTGAAAAGGAAATCAATACAGGCGATATTTGTCGGCCGGGTCTTGAAATGACGGGATATTTTGATTACTATACTCCAGAACGTATCCAATTATTGGGAATGAAGGAGTGGTCCTATCTCATTAGCATGTCATCTCATAATCGTTATCAGATTTTGGAGAGATTATTCCAACCAGAAACACCTGCAGTTATTGTTGCACGTGGACTAGTTGTTCCTGAGGAAATGTTAAAGGCTGCTAGAGAATGTAAAGTCGCTATTTTAACAAGTCGTACAGCTACCAGTCGCTTGTCAGGAGAATTATCTAGTTATTTAGATTCACGTTTGGCTGAACGTGCTAGTGTACACGGTGTCTTGATGGATATCTATGGTATGGGTGTTCTGATTCAAGGTGATAGTGGTATTGGTAAGAGTGAGACTGGACTTGAACTCGTCAAACGTGGTCATCGTCTAGTCGCAGATGATCGTGTTGATATTTACGCCAAGGATGAGATGACTCTTTGGGGTGAACCTGCTGAAATCTTGAAACATTTGTTAGAGATTCGTGGAGTTGGTATTATTGATATCATGAGTCTTTATGGAGCTAGCGCTGTTAAGGATTCTTCTCAAGTTCAGCTGGCGGTCTATCTAGAAAATTATGATACTGCTAAAGAATTCGACCGTTTAGGAAATAATGCTGAAGAATTGGAAATATCAGGTGTTTCAATTCCACGTATTCGAATCCCTGTAAAAACAGGGCGTAATATCTCGGTCGTCATTGAAGCGGCAGCTATGAATTATCGTTCTAAGGAAATGGGATTTGATGCAACACGTCTCTTTGAAGAAAGATTGACGAAATTGATTGAAAAGAACGAGGTGAAAAATGATTGATCCAATTGCTTTTAAATTTGGTCCTTTGGCTATTAGATGGTACGCAATTTGTATTGTATCAGGTCTTATTTTAGCGGTATATCTAGCAAGTAAAGAAGCGCCAAAGAAGAAAATCTTATCAGATGATATTTTTGACTTTATCTTAATTGCTTTTCCTTTGGCCATCATTGGTGCTCGACTATACTATGTCATCTTTAGATTTGATTACTATAGCCAGCATTTGGGAGAAATTTTGGCTGTCTGGAATGGCGGTCTTGCCAT
The DNA here is from genome assembly GCF_001839505.1 of Streptococcus sp. HMSC34B10. Classification (NCBI taxonomy): domain Bacteria; kingdom Bacillati; phylum Bacillota; class Bacilli; order Lactobacillales; family Streptococcaceae; genus Streptococcus; species Streptococcus sp. HMSC34B10. The sequence goes on from NZ_KV841556.1 coordinate 422,272, forward strand.
ATACGGTGGTTTAATCACTGGAGCCATTGTTCTCTATATATTTGCTGATCGTAAACTAATCAATACATGGGACTTTTTGGATGTTGCAGCGCCAAGTGTCATGATTGCACAGAGTCTGGGACGTTGGGGGAATTTCTTTAATCAGGAAGCTTACGGAGCGGTAGTTGAAAATCTTAACTACTTACCTGGCTTTATTAAGAATCAAATGTATATTGATGGCTCGTATCGTCAACCAACCTTCTTATATGAATCTATTTGGAATCTGATTGGTTTTACTTTAATTGTTATTTTTAGACGCCGATTAAAAGGTATCCGTCGTGGTCATATCACTGCTTTTTATCTAATCTGGTATGGATTTGGACGTATGGTTATTGAAGGTATGCGTACAGATAGTCTCATGTTCTTTGGACTTCGGGTATCACAGTGGTTATCTGCCCTTTTGATTGGACTTGGTATTTATATCATCTTTTATCAAAATCAGAAAAAAGCACCATTTTATAATGTAGAAAAGGAGAATTAAAATGTTGGAAGCTGCTTATATTATTGTGGCTATTGCCTTAGTTGTATTCTTAGTTTATTTGATTATTACTCTTCAAAAAGTTGGTCGTGTAATCGATGAAACTGAAAATACTGTTAAAACCTTAACTTCAGATGTAAATGTAACTCTACATCACACAAACGAATTGCTTGCAAAAGTCAATGTTCTTGCGGATGATATCAATGTTAAAGTTGCAACGATTGATCCACTCTTTACGGCAGTTGCAGACCTTTCTGTTTCTGTTTCTGACTTAAATGAACAAGCTCGTGTTTTGAGTAAAAAAGCATCGTCTGCAGGTTCAAAAACTTTAAAGACCAGTGCAGGTTTGTCTGCCATTCGTATTGCAAGTAAATTTTTTAAAAAATAAAAAGGAGACAACTCATGGGTAAATTATCATCAATCCTTTTGGGAACTGTTTCAGGTGTTGCGGTTGCCTTGTTTCTAACAAGTGAAAAGGGGAAACGAGTTACGAGTCAAGCACAAGACTTTATTGAAGACCTTAAAGAAGATCCTGAATATGCTAAGGAGCAAGCTCTTGAAAAATTGACAGAAGTCAAAGATCAAACCAAAGAATTTGTGCTTAAAACGAAAGAACAGGTTGAATCTGGAGAAATCACACTTGATACTGTCCTTGAAAAGGCAAAATATCATGCTCAACAAGCGACTGAAGTCTCAAAGGAAACCTTCAATCAAATAAAATCACAACTGGAAGACACAGTAGTTGTAGAAGAAAAAGAAGATGGTCAAGAAATTGTCATCGATATTCAAGAAGATTAGTATTGAATCACTATTCCCAATTTTTTAAAGGGTCGGGAATGGTGATTTTTTTCTTGAGGGAAGTCTTTGTGGTATAATAAATACTATGCAGAAGAAACCAACATCAGCTTATGTACACATTCCATTTTGTACACAAATCTGTTATTATTGTGACTTTTCAAAAGTTTTTATCAAAAATCAACCAGTAGACAGTTATCTAGAACACCTACTGCATGAATTTCATTCTTATGACATTCAAAAGTTACGGACTCTTTATATTGGAGGTGGGACGCCGACAGCCTTATCTGCGCCACAATTAGAGACACTTTTGGATGGACTAACTAAAAACCTAGATTTGTCAGTCTTAGAAGAATTGACCATCGAGGCTAATCCTGGTGATCTGGATGCGGATAAGATTGCCGTGTTGAAAAATTCTGCAGTTAATCGAGTTTCATTGGGTGTCCAAACCTTTGATGACAAAATGCTGAAAAAGATTGGGCGCAGTCATTTGGAGAAGGATATTTATGAAAATATCGACCGCCTCAAACTAGCTGGTTTTGATAATACTTCTATCGACTTGATTTACGCACTTCCTGGCCAGACCATGGACCAGGTCAAGGACAATGTCGCTAAAGCCATTGCCCTTGATATTCCTCATATGAGCCTTTATAGCTTAATTTTGGAAAATCATACAGTATTTATGAACCGTATGCGACGAGGGAAATTGCCCCTTCCTAAGGAAGAGTTAGAAGCGGAGATGTTTGAGTATATCATTTCAGAGCTAGAGCGTGCTGGTTTTGAGCATTACGAAATTTCAAATTTTTCAAAACCTGGCTTTGAAAGTCGTCACAATCTTATGTACTGGGATAATGCTGAGTATTATGGTATAGGTGCAGGTGCGTCTGGCTATGTAAACGGTGTTCGATATAAAAATCATGGTCCAATCCGCCATTATTTGAAGGCAGTAGTAGAGGGAAATGCTCGCATCCATGAAGAACATCTGAGTCTAAGAGAACAAATGGAAGAGGAGATGTTCCTTGGCCTTCGTAAGAAGTCAGGAGTTTCCATGACACGATTTGAAGAAAAATTTGGGACTTCTTTTGAAGATTTGTATGGTCAAGTTGTAAGAAATTTGTGTCATCAAGGTCTTTTACAAGTAGAAGGTACACAAATACGTATGACAAAAAAAGGTCTCTTTTTAGGAGATACAGTAGCAGAACAATTTATATTGGAGTAATATTATGGGTTTAACTTATCAAATGAAGATGAAAATTCCTTTTGATATGGCTGATATGAATGGTCATATCAAGCTACCAGATGTTATCTTGTTGTCCCTTCAGGTATCAGGTATGCAGTCAATTGAGCTGGGAATTAGCGACAAAGACATGTTCGAGCGCTATAACCTGGTCTGGATCATTACAGACTATGATATCGATGTGGTTCGTTTACCTCGTTTTGCTGAGGAAATCACTATCGAAACAGAAGCTTTAAGCTACAATCGATTGTTTTGCTACCGTCGTTTTACCATTTACGATGAAGAGGGACAAGAAATCATTCACATGGTAGCTACTTTTGTACTTATGGACCGTGAGAGTAGAAAGGTTCATCCTGTAGAACCAGAAATTGTCGCCCCTTATCAATCAGAGTTTTCTAAGAAACTGGTCCGCGGACCAAAGTATACAGACCTGGAAGAAGTAGTTAGTAAGGACTATCACGTTCGTTTTTATGATTTGGATATGAATGGTCACGTCAATAACAGCAAGTATTTAGATTGGATTTTTGAGGTCATGGGAGCAGATTTCCTTATGCATCACATTCCTAAAAAAATCAACCTCAAATACGTAAAAGAAGTGAGACCAGGTGGCATGATCAACTCTAGTTATAATCTTGATGGACTAGAAAGTCATCATCAAATCACAAGTGATGGAGAAATAAATGCACAAGCCATAGTAAAATGGCAAGAAATGAAAAAGGACTAGAATCTTATGACTTATAAAGGATATTTAATTGATTTAGACGGAACAATTTATAAGGGAAAAAATCGAATTCCAGCAGGAGAGGCTTTTGTTCATGAACTGCAAAAACGTCAGCTTCCCTATCTCTTTGTGACGAATAATACAACCCGTACGCCAGAAACTGTACAGGAAATGTTGGCTCAACATTTTAATGTCCAAACACCAGTATCGACAATCTATACAGCCACTTTAGCCACTATTGACTATATGAATGATCTTGGTCTTGAAAAGACCGTTTATGTCATCGGAGAAGTAGGGCTAAAAGATGCAATCAAGACTGCAGGTTATGTAGAAGATAAAGAAAATCCAGCTTATGTGGTTGTCGGCTTGGATTGGCAAGTGGATTATGAAAAACTTGCAATTGCGACACTGGCTATTGAAAAAGGAGCCCACTTTATTGGTACCAACCCAGATTTAAATATTCCAACGGAACGTGGACTCTTACCTGGTGCAGGGGCTATCATTACTCTACTTGAGGTTGCAACACGCGTCAAACCTGTTTATATCGGAAAACCCAATGCGATTATTATGGACAAGGCTGTTGAACGCTTAGGGCTTGAGCGCGAAGAAATTGTCATGGTAGGTGATAATTATCTGACAGATATTCGCGCAGGAATTGACAATAATATTCCTACTCTTTTAGTGACTACTGGTTTTACCAAGCCAGAAGAGGTTGCAGATCTACCAATCGCACCTAGCCATGTTGTTTCTAGCCTAGCGGAGTGGAATTTTGATGAAAACTAAATTTACTTTTGTAGGAAGCCTTCTCTTTCTTCTTTCGCTTGCTATTTTATTAACCATCTACTTGGCCTGGTTGGTTTATCCTTTGGAAATTTCTTGGTTACACCTAACAAGCCGTGTTCATTTCCAACCTCAGATAATCCAGCATAATTTTAATGTTTTGATGGATTATTTGACTAACCCATTGAGTCAAGTATTAGCAATGCCAGACTTTCCTTCGTCTGCCTCAGGAATTCATCATTTTGCAGTTGTCAAGGGATTGTTCCATCTAGCTCAAGGAGTAGCACTGGTAACACTGCCAATGTTTTTCCTTTTCTGGAAGCAAGTCGTTCGTAGAGGCTTTCTATCCCTCTACCGTAGAGGGCTCTTGTTAATGCTCTCCCTACCTTTGGTTCTTGGTTTAATTGGTGTCTTCATTGGATTCGATCAATTCTTTACATTGTTTCATCAAATCCTCTTTGTAGGTGATGATAGTTGGCTTTTTGATCCTGCAAAAGATCCAGTCATTCTCATACTTCCAGAGGACTTTTTCCTTCATGCCTTTCTTCTATTTTTCTGCTTGTATGAATTGATTTTTGGATTCATTTATGTATGTAGTTGGAAAAAACTACCAAATAGAGAATATATACAAGAAATTGTTTGAAAATAATTGAACGAAACCTATTTTTTTGGAAAAGTAGGTTTTTTTATGAAAATAACTAGTCAAGCGCTTTATTTTTTTGTATAATAGAGGAAGAAAAGTATGTAAAGAAGAGTATAGCATGATTACACTATTTTTATCACCGAGCTGTACATCATGTCGTAAGGCAAAGGCCTGGCTTGATAGTCACAAGGTGCCTTTCCAAGAGCACAATATTATGACCAGTCCTTTATCTAGAAAAGAATTGCAACAAATTCTTTCCTTAACCGAAAACGGTACTGATGACATCATTTCAACTCGTTCAAAAATTTTCCAAAAATTAAATATCGATGTGGAAAGTATCTCGGTGACTGAGTTGCTTACATTAATTGAGCAATATCCTAGTCTTTTGCGTCGTCCTATCATCATTGATGATAAACGGATGCAGATTGGCTTTAATGAAGATGAGATTCGTGCATTTCTTCCTCGTAGTTATCGCAAGCAAGAATTGAAGGAAGCTACATTGAGAGCTGGTATTAATTAGATGAATAAACAGTATAGTTACCCACTAGATTTGTCGTGGAGCACTGAAGAACTTGCTTCAGTGCTTTCTTTTTTTAATGATGTTGAGGCTGCCTATGAGACACAGGTAGATGCTAAGAAACTATTAGATTCCTACAAGGTATTCAAGTCAGTTGTCCCAAGTAAGAGTGAAGAAAAACGTTTAGGACGTGATTTTGAATCAGTAAGTGGGTATTCTTTCTACCATGCAGTCCAGTTGGCCAAAGAAAAAAGAGAAGGGAAGATTTCACTTGGAAAATAAATTTGTATTTGCTAAAACAATTGTCAAGGAAGCTGGGGACTATATTCTCGAGCATATGAAAGAAGATCTCCATGTTGAGAGAAAATCTTCACCTACAGATTTGGTCACTAAGTTAGATAAAGATGTTCAAGACTTACTCATTGAGAAAATCCATTCTCGCTATCCTAATGACTTGTTCTGCGCAGAAGAAGGCTGTTTGCGTGCAGCAGTAGGACAAGGTTCTGTTTGGGTGATTGACCCTATTGATGGAACAAATAACTTTGTGGCACAAGGTGAAGATTTTGCAGTTATGGTGGCCTATTTTGAGAATGGTGTAGGGAAGTTTGGGATTATTTACGATGTCATGAAAGGTGATTTTTATCATGGCGGAGGAGACTTTCCACCATGTTGCAATGATGAACCGTTACCGCCGTTTAAGAAAAAACCTTTGAGAGAATTTTTAGTGGCTGGGAATTCTGGTATGTTAGAAACTAACGAATGGGGGTTAGCAGATTTAGGAAATGCTGCCCTTGGAACACGAGTTTATGGCAGTGCCTCTATCAGTTTTGCCAAAGTTCTATCAGGTCGACTTTTAACTTATATCTCTTACCTACAACCATGGGATTATGCAGCTGCGAGTATCCTAGGTGAAAGTTTGGGTTATAAAGTTCTTACAATTGCTGGTAAGGAAGTAGATTTTCATACACGACAAGCCGTTATGATGGTGCCAGTCGAGATGCAAGACGAGATTCAATCCTATGTCTATGAAAGGAAATAAAGGTAAATGCAATTTCCAGAAGGATTTGTAAAAAAATATGAGACAATATTGGGAGATGAGGCAAGAGCTTTTCTTGCCTCTTTTGATGAAGAGGCTGTTACCGCCTTTCGTATCAATCCCCTAAAAGAAAGCCAAGTTTCTTTTTCAGATGCTATTCCCAATACACCCTGGGGCTACTATGGGAAGGTTTCAGGGAAATCACCAGAGCATGTAACAGGTTTAGTATACTCGCAAGAACCAGCTGCACAAATGGTCGCTCAAGTAGCTCAACCAAAACCAGGCATGAAGGTCTTAGACTTGGCGGCGGCTCCCGGTGGGAAATCCACTCAACTGGCCTCCTATCTTGCAGGAGACGGTCTTCTTGTTTCAAACGAAATTTCTAGTAAACGGGCAAAGATATTAGTAGAGAATATGGAGCGGTTTGGTGCAACAAATGTTGTTGTAACCAATGAATCCGCAGATCGTTTGGCTAAAGTATTTAAAGGATATTTTGACCTGATCGTTTTAGATGCTCCATGTTCAGGTGAGGGAATGTTTCGTAAGCAGCCTGATGCTATGGACTATTGGAGTGTGGATTATCCTGGTCAGTGTGCTAGTCTGCAGCGTGAAATTTTAGAAGATGCTGTGAACATGTTAGGTGAGGGAGGCCGTTTGGTTTATTCAACCTGTACCTGGGCACCAGAAGAAAATGAGGAAATCATTAACTGGCTTTTAGATACCTATGATTTTGAATTGATTCCAATCGAGCATATCAATGGAATGGTTCCTGGGATTGACTTGCCTGAGACGGCTCGTATGTACCCACATCACTTTAAGGGAGAAGGTCAGTTTGTAGCCCACCTCAAGTTTAAAGGTCAAAACAAGGCTGGAAAGTTCAAACCTTCTAAATCCAACCTATCTCGAGAACAGATTTCCTTATGGCAGGATTTTGAGAAGAAACATTTAAAAGAGAAATTGGCTGGAGTCCTACAAGTTTTTGGGGACCAACTGTATTTATTGCCAGAAGGTCTACCAGATTTAGGAAAATTAAGAATTGCTAGAAATGGACTCCATCTTGGGACCTTCAAGAAAAAACGGTTTGAACCAAGTTTTGCACTTGGTTTAGCTATGAAACCAAGTCAAGTTAAGCAAGTCATTGAAATTCATCAAGAAGACTTTATCAAATATGTGTCTGGTGAAACAGTTCAATTGTCTGAGAATCTGTCAAATGGTTGGTACCAAGTTTTGGTTGGCGGTAATGGTTTAGGATTTGCAAAAGTCACCGGAAATACCTTGAAGAATTATTTTCCCAAGGGCTTGAGGTTTAAGGTGAAAAACTAGTCAAAATCAGTATTCTATGTTATAGTGGATGTATGGATTTTTCCTGAAAACAATTGAAAATAAGAGCGAAAATCCAAGTTAGTCATCATTATTTTCAAGGAGACAAATAGTGAAAAAATTTAAAAAACTCACCATCTCTCTTGCAACTCTTTTACTTGCTGGTTCACTAGCAGGATGTGCAAGTTGGATTGATCGTGGGGAGTCTATGAATGCTGTTGGGTCAACAGCTCTCCAACCTTTAGTTGAGGCGGCAGCAGATGAATTTGCGTCCGCACACGTCGGTAAAACAGTCAACGTTCAAGGTGGTGGTTCTGGTACAGGATTATCGCAGGTTCAGTCAGGATCAGTAGATGTTGGGAACTCGGATGTGTTTGCTGAGGAAAAAGATGGGATCGATGCTACTGCATTAGTTGACCACAAGGTTGCTGTTGCAGGCTTAGCTGTTATTATCAATAAAGAAGTAGACGTCGATAATCTGACGACAGACCAGCTCCGACAAATCTTTACAGGAGAAATCACTAATTGGAAGGAAGTCGGCGGTAAGGATTTAGCTATTTCTATTATCAACCGTGCTGCGAGCTCAGGTTCTCGTGCGACTTTTGATAGTGTGATTATGAATGGTCAATCAGCGATTCAGAGTCAGGAACAAGATTCAAATGGTATGGTCAAATCAATCGTTTCCCAAACACCCGGAGCGATTTCTTATCTTGCTTTTGCTTACGTTGATGATTCGGTTGGGACTATCAAGCTTAATGGCTATGAACCCATTTCAGAGAATGTAACCACAAATAATTGGCCTTTGTGGTCTTATGAACACATGTATACACTTGGTGAGCCGAACGAATTGGTTGCCCAATTCTTGAACTTTGTCCTTTCAGATGAGGTTCAAAATGGAATCGTTAAAGGAATGGGCTATATTTCTGTTAAGGAAATGAAGGTCGAAAAAGATGCTGCAGGTACTGTGACTGTGCTAGAAGGGAGTCAATAATGAATCAAGAAGAATTATCTAAAAAATTGCTCTCTCCGTCAAAGAACTCTCGACTTGAGAAATTTGGGAAAGGCTTGACTTTCGCCTGCCTCTCTTTGATTGTTATCATTGTTGCTATGATTCTGATCTTTGTAGCTCAAAAAGGATTATCTACCTTCTTTGTCAATGGTGTGAATATCTTTGATTTCCTTTTTGGTGGAACATGGAATCCTTCGGGTAAACAATTTGGTGCCCTTCCAATGATTTTAGGTTCCTTTATTGTAACGATTTTATCAGCTATTATTGCTACGCCTTTTGCTATTGGTGCAGCTGTCTTTATGACAGAAGTGTCTCCAAAAGGAGCTAAGATTTTGCAACCTGCAATTGAGCTCCTAGTTGGGATTCCTTCAGTAGTTTATGGATTTATCGGTTTGCAGGTAGTGGTACCATTTGTACGTAGTATATTTGGTGGAACAGGTTTCGGTATTTTATCAGGGATTTTCGTTCTCTTTGTTATGATATTGCCAACTGTAACCTTTATGACAACTGACAGCTTGCGTGCAGTTCCTCGTCATTACCGCGAAGCTAGTTTAGCTATGGGGGCCACTCGTTGGCAAACCATCTGGCGCGTGACATTGAAGGCAGCCCGTCCGGGTATTTTCACAGCAGTTGTTTTTGGGATGGCTCGTGCTTTTGGTGAAGCTCTTGCTATTCAGATGGTTGTCGGAAACTCAGCAGTTGTCCCAACTTCATTGACAACACCAGCTGCAACCTTAACCTCTGTATTGACTATGGGAATTGGGAACACTGTTATGGGAACGGTTGATAATAACGTTCTCTGGTCACTAGCTTTGGTATTACTTTTGATGAGTTTAGCCTTTAACAGTGTGATTAAATTGATTACGAAAGAAAGAGGAGCGAAAAACTATGCACGCTAAGAAATTGGATAAAATTGCGACAGCCGTCCTCTATACGATTGCAGGCATCATCGTTGCTATTCTAGCTTCCTTGATTCTTTATATCTTGGTTCGAGGTTTACCTCATGTTTCTTGGTCATTCTTGACAGGAAAATCATCCTCATATCAAGCAGGTGGTGGTATTGGAATCCAGCTCTATAATTCCTTCTTCCTTTTGGTCATTACTTTATTCATCTCTGTACCACTCTCTATGGGAGCTGGAATCTACTTGGCTGAATATGCCAAAAAGGGTCGTGTTACCAACTTCGTTCGTACCTGTATTGAAATCTTGTCATCTCTACCATCTGTCGTTGTTGGTCTCTTTGGTTACCTCATCTTTGTCGTTCAGTTTGAATATGGATTTTCCATTATTTCAGGTGCCTTGGCCTTGACCGTATTTAATCTGCCTCAGATGACTCGTAACGTTGAAGACAGTTTGAAAAACGTTCACCATACGCAACGGGAAGCTGGTTTAGCGCTTGGGCTTTCTCGTTGGGAAACTGTCCTTCATGTCGTTGTACCTGAAGCCCTGCCTGGAATTGTAACGGGGATCGTGCTTGCATCAGGTCGTATCTTTGGTGAAGCTGCAGCCCTTATCTACACAGCAGGACAATCTGCACCAGCTCTTGACTGGTCTAACTGGAATGTTCTCAGCGTAAGTAGTCCAATCTCAATCTTCCGTCAAGCAGAAACCTTGGCTGTTCATATTTGGAAAGTCAACAGTGAAGGAACTATTCCTGATGGAACACTTGTTTCAGCAGGTTCTGCAGCGGTGCTCCTAATCTTTATCTTAATCTTTAACTTTGGAGCACGTAAACTCGGAAGCTATCTACATAAGAAATTAACTGCTGCCTAAAGGAGAAGCCATGTCGAAATATAATTGGGATGAAAGGCATATCATTACTTTTCCAGAAGAAAAAGTGGCCCTCTCTACTAAGGATTTACATGTTTACTACGGTAAGAATGAATCCATTAAGGGCGTGGATATGCAGTTCGAAAAAAATAAAATTACAGCCTTAATTGGTCCGTCAGGTTCTGGGAAATCAACCTACCTACGCAGTCTCAATCGTATGAATGATACCATTGATATTGCTAAGGTTACAGGACAAATTCTCTATCAGGGAATTGACGTTAACCGTCCTGAAATCAATGTTTATGAAATGCGTAAACATATCGGAATGGTTTTCCAACGTCCAAACCCATTTGCTAAATCTATTTACCGCAACATCACCTTTGCACATGAACGTGCAGGAGTCAAGGACAAGAAGGTCCTAGATGAAATTGTAGAAACTTCTCTTCGTCAAGCTGCCCTCTGGGATCAAGTTAAGGACGATTTGCACAAGTCTGCCTTGACTCTATCAGGTGGTCAACAGCAACGTCTTTGTATCGCTCGTGCGATATCTGTCAAACCAGATATCCTTTTAATGGATGAGCCTGCGTCAGCCTTGGATCCGATTGCGACAGCCCAGCTCGAGGAAACTATGTTAGAGTTGAAGAAGGACTTTACCATCATTATCGTGACCCACAGTATGCAACAGGCTGCGCGTGCTAGTGACTATACAGGATTTTTCTACTTGGGTGATTTGATTGAGTATGATAAAACTGCTAATATTTTCCAAAATGCGAAGCTACAGTCTACCAATGACTATGTAACTGGACACTTTGGTTAGAAAGGAAACAGTATGACAGATGCGATTTTACAGGTTTCAGACCTGTCTGTTTATTACAACAAAAAGAAGGCTTTGAATAGTGTTTCCTTATCTTTTCAACCTAAGGAAATTACCGCTTTGATCGGTCCATCAGGATCAGGGAAATCAACCCTGCTCAAGGCTATTAACCGAATGGGTGACCTTAATCCTGAAGTGACGACAACTGGATCAGTGGTTTATAATGGGCACAATATCTATAGCCCTCGTACGGATACCGTTGAATTACGTAAGGAAATTGGAATGGTTTTCCAACAACCCAATCCTTTCCCCATGTCCATCTATGAAAATGTTGTCTACGGTCTCCGTATCAATGGAGAAAAAGACAAACAGGTTTTAGATGAAGCGGTAGAGAAGGCTTTACAACGTGCTTCAATCTGGGATGAGGTCAAGGATCGCTTGCATGATTCAGCTATTGGTCTATCAGGTGGTCAACAGCAACGTGTTTGTGTAGCCCGTGTCTTGGCGACTAGTCCTAAAATTATCCTTTTAGATGAACCAACTTCAGCATTGGACCCTATTTCTGCTGGTAAGATTGAGGAAACCTTGTATGGTCTAAAAGACAAGTACACTATGCTCTTGGTAACTCGTTCTATGCAGCAAGCATCTCGAATCTCCGATAAAACAGGATTTTTCTTAAATGGAGATTTGATTGAATTTAATGATACTAAGGAAATGTTCCTCTATCCTCAACATAAGGAAACCGAGGACTATATTTCAGGTAAATTTGGATAAGGAGAGAAAAGATGTTACGATCTCAATTTGAAGAAGATTTAGATAAATTGCATAACCAATTCTATGCCATGGGTCAGGAAGTTCTTTCACAGATTAACCGGACCGTGCGTGCTTTTGTAACCCATGACCGTGATTTGGCAAAAGAAGTCATCGAAGAAGATGCAGAAGTCAATGAATACGAAGTAAAATTAGAAAAAAAATCATTTGAAATTATTGCCCTTCAACAGCCAGTTTCACAAGACTTACGCACAGTGTTGACAGTGCTAAAAGCTGTGTCTGACCTAGAACGTATGGGAGACCATGCGGTATCTATTGCAGAGGCAACTATTCGTATGAAAGGTGAGCAACGTATCCCAGCTGTCGAAGAGCAAATCAAAAAGATGGGACGGGATGTGAAAGATTTTGTGGAAACAACTCTTGAACTTTATCTAAATGGATCAGTTGATAAGGCCTATGAAGTTGCAACCATAGATGAAAAAATCAACCATTATTTCGAAAGCATTCGTGATTTGGCTACTGAAGAAATCAGAAAGAATCCAGATGCCATTGTTACAGGTCGTGATTACTTACAAGTGATTTCTTACTTGGAGCGCATCGGTGATTATGCTAAGAATATCTGTGAATGGGTTGTTTACTTTGAAACAGGTAAGATTGTCGAATTGTAAAATTGATTAAATATACAGAAAACGGAGTTGAATAGTGAATAAAAGCTCCTTTTTTGTTAAACTAAATGGAAAAAATAAATAAATATTAAAATTATACTTGACAAGGAAGGATTAATGAGTTATAATTATACAAAATTAACAGAGAGGTTGTTTATTTATGAATTTCAAAAAATGGATATTTGTCTTATGTAGTTTAATTGCAAGTTTCTTTTTAGTGGCTTGCCAATCGTCTAGCTCAAGCTCGCAGTCAGCAGTAGAGGCAATCAAACAAAAAGGTAAATTAGTTGTCGCAACTAGTCCAGACTATGCACCATTTGAGTTTCAATCTTTAGTGGATGGAAAGAATCAGGTTGTAGGTGCAGATATTGATATGGCTCAAGCAATTGCTGATGAACTCGGAGTGAAACTTGAAGTTTCTAGTATGAGTTTTGATAATGTCTTGACAAGCCTTCAAACAGGTAAAGCAGATTTGGCAATTGCGGGAATTAGTGCAACTGACGAAAGAAAAGAAGTTTTTGATTTCTCAATTCCTTACTATGAAAACAAAATGAGTTTCCTAATTAGAAAGTCAGACCTTGAAAAATACAAGGATTTGAATTCTATTGCAAGTGCTAATATTGCAGCTCAAAAAGGAACTGTTCCTGAATCTATGGTTAAAGAACAACTTCCAAATGCGCAGTTAACATCTTTGACTAACATGGGGGAAGCAGTCAATGAACTTCAATCCGGTAAGGTTGATGCTGTTCATATGGACGAGCCAGTAGCTCTAAGCTATGCTGGTAAAAACTCTGATTTGGCAGTTGCTACTGTAAGCTTGACCATGAAAGAAGGCGAAGCAAATGCTGTAGCTATCAAAAAAGGCAGCTCAGATTTGAAGGAAGTGGTTGATAAGGTCATTCAAAAATTAAAAGATGACGGAACTTACCAAACTTATCTTGAAAAAGCTTCTAAACTAACAGAAGTAGAACAATAAAAAAATAACAGAGTTGGATTTTAGTCCAGCTCTGTTTTTAGGTATTTTAATGTTGCTTCAAGATTTTCAATGGGAACTTTTACATAGTGATAAGGACAAGTTCTTATATAGGATGATTCGAAAAAATCAAGATTTAAAGAACTGTGTTTAAGACTAGCTATCTTAGCATAGTTTCTAAGATCAATCAGAAGTCCATCATGAAGTGGATAGCAAGGTAGGGGAATGGGATGGTTTTTTAAAAGTTGTTGGATGTGTCTTTGACTCTTTTCCTGAAGTGCCAATCTTGCTAATCTATTTTTTTCAAAAAGCTGACTATCAATGTAGAGTGATAAAGCCTTTTGCATAATGAGGTTGTTATCATAGTCCAGAATGTTTTTATAGGTCACAAAAGCTTCCTTGATAGCGTTAGGAAGTATGAGAGCAGTGATCCGAAGGGCAGGGAATATACTGGTAGAAAAAGACTTGATATAGATGACTAGATCATGCTGGTCCAGATAATGAAAGGTTTGCCCCAATTTAGGATCCAAGTCTCCTAGATAATCATCCTCAACGATATAAATATGATACTTAGAAGCCAAGTCAAGAATAGCAAGTTTTTCCTCTTCCGAATAAGAATGCCCCAGAGGGTAGTGGAAACGGGGAATGGTATAGAAAAACTTAATCTTTCCACTTTTAAAATGATTCTCAAGTTCATCCAGATTAATACCATTGACCCTACGTTCAATGGTTTGATAAGGAAGATTTTGAGCCATCAAAAGTTGATTCATTCGGTGATAGGTTGGTTGTTCGACTAGAATTTCTTGCCCCTTACCTGGGAAATCAATCTGTGAAAGAATAAAAAGTGCCTGTTGGGTTCCGGTTGTGATGACTAACTGGTCTGATTTACTATAGATTGCTTGGTCAAAGAGCAAGGAATGAACAGACTGGCGTAATTCTTCTAAGCCTTCTAGCTGCTCATAGTAGTTGTAGAGATAATTTTCTCGACCAATCAAGCTTTCATTGACACACAGGCGGAAATCATCATAGGCAGGGAGATGTTCATCATTGACCGATATTAAGAGGTCCTCGTGCCGAGTTTGTTGCTCTAAAACATAATAGCCACTTTGAGGTTTGGAGTAGATGTATTTCTCGTATCGGAGTTCCAAGAGTGCACGCTGAATAGTGTCCTTACTGCAGTGGAAGTCCTGACTGAGTTTTCGGATAGAAGGTAGGCGACTTCCTGTTTGAAGTTTTCCCGATTCTATCTCTTCTTTCAGATAGTGAACAACTTGTTCATACTTGCTTTCTTGCTTCATTCCTGACCTCACTTGATTTTGTTTCATTGTACCTTTTTTTTAGACGTTTGGCAATGTTAAAAGGTAGTCTAGTGTTCAATTATATGAAGAATTATGATATACTTAGTAAGTAAAATTTTCAAAGAAGAGTGAGATGATGATTAAGGTGCAAGAACCAGTTAAATTATTCCAATACAATACTTTGGGAGCCTTGATGGCAGGACTTTACGGTGGAACCATGACCGTGGGTGAATTGCTTGAACATGGAGATTTAGGACTAGGAACCCTAGATTCTATTGATGGAGAATTGATTGTCTTAGATGGGAAAGCTTATCAAGCTAAGGGGTCAGGTGATGAACCTGAAATCGTTGAAGTGTCGCCAGATGCTCTGATTCCTTATGCGGCAGTTGTACCCCACCAGGCAGAAGTTATTTTTCGTCAGCGTTTTGAAATGACTGATCAGGAACTTGAAAAACGTATTGAGTCCTACTATGATGGGGAAAACCTATTTCGTTCGATTAAGATTCACGGTGATTTTAAACATATGCATGTTCGCATGATTCCAAAATCAACAACTGAAACAAAGTTTGCTGAGGTGGCAACTCATCAGCCTGAATATAGCTGTGACAATGTTTCAGGAACAATTGTTGGATTCTGGACGCCAGAGATTTTTCACGGAGTTAGTGTTGCGGGTTACCATTTGCACTTTATCTCAGATGATCTAACCTTTGGTGGTCACGTTATGGACTTTGTCATCAAGGAAGGAATTGTAGAGGTAGGTGCTGTTGACCAGCTGGATCAACGTTTCCCTGTTCAAGATCGTAAATATCTTTTTGCTAAGTTTAATGTAGATGAGATGAAAAAAGATATCGAACAAGCAGAGTAAGAGGTGCAAGGTATGAAAATTCATGTAATAATCACAATGATAGCTTTATTTGTATTTCTTATAGCAGCCATTTGGTATGCAAAAAAGAAATACAAGATTAACCTTTCGGTACTAGGTCTTGGGGCAGTGGCATTCTTTGTTTCTTCTCAAGTCTTAGAGAAAATTGTTCATCTCCTAGTTCTTCATCCACAAAAAGACGGAACTATTTCGCTCATGCAGGAGCATCCTTTTTTATATGTCCTTTATGGAATTGCTATGGCAGCTATCTTTGAAGAAACGGCTCGCCTTGTCTTCTTTAAATGGTTAGAGAAGAAGAGAAGCATAGAAGATTCAGATGCCTTAGCTTATGGGTTGGGGCATGGAGGTTTGGAGTTGCTCTACCTCGGAATGGGAAGTTTGATTAGTCTTTTGATCCTCCTTTCATTATTAGAGTCTCCAAATCCCGATGTAGCAAATCTCCTTCCCAAAACTACACTTGAAGCAGTTCAGTCCCTATCTGTATGGCAGGTTTATTTACTAGGTGTTGAACGCATACTTGCTCTGGTGATGCAAATCGGTCTCTCTTTTTGGGTTTATCAAGCAGTCCGTCAAAAGAATTGGATTTACCTAGTAGCTGCTTATGGTTTGCACGCCTTATTCGATCTAGCTCCTAGTCTTTCACAGGTTGGTTGGATTTCAAATCCACTAATAGTGGAAGGATTACTCGCCGTGGAAGTTATCCTATTTGTATACTTTACAAAGTCAATTTTTTGTAAAAAACAATAAACGAAAAGAGGCCTAGCCTCTTTTTAATATTGTCAGAGAAAAAGCTTAGAAAATCATCGAAAAAAATCGCTAAAAATGGTATAATTGAATGAATTTTATAAAAGGATAAGAAAAATGACTGTAATAGATAAATTAAAAGAAACCTTAGAAGGAATTGATATTCGATTCGATGAGCCATTGAAAACTTATACCTATACAAAAGTTGGAGGGAAAGCAGATTACTTAGTTTTTCCTCGTAATCGTTACGAGATGGCTCGAGTCGTTAAATTTGCCAATCAAGAAAATATCCCATGGATGGTTCTCGGAAATGCCAGTAATATTATTGTTCGTGAGGGTGGCGTTCGTGGTTTTGTGATTATGTGTGACAAGTTGAATAACGTCACAGTTGATGGTTATACGATTGAGGCAGAAGCGGGAGCAAACTTGATTGAAACCACTCGTATCGCTCTCCGTCATAGTTTGACAGGTTTTGAGTTCGCTTGCGGGATTCCAGGTAGTGTCGGTGGTGCTGTCTTTATGAATGCAGGTGCCTATGGTGGAGAAATTGCTCATATCTTGCAGTCTTGTAAGGTTTTGACCAAGGAAGGGGAAATCGAAACCTTATCTGCCAAAGACTTAGCATTTGGTTACCGTCATTCTCTTGTTCAAGATTCTGGAGCAATTGTATTATCTGCTAAGTTTGCCCTAGCTCCAGGGAATCATCAGGTCATCAAGCAAGAAATGGAACGCTTGACTCACCTTCGTGAACTGAAACAACCTCTGGAATACCCATCATGTGGTTCTGTCTTTAAACGCCCAGTCGGGCATTTTGCAGGGCAATTGATTTCAGAAGCGGGTCTAAAGGGCTACCGAATCGGTGGAGTAGAAGTTTCTGAGAAACATGCTGGTTTTATGATCAATGTTGCTGATGGTACAGCAAGAGATTATGAAGACTTAATTGAGTCTGTCATTGAAAAAGTTAAAGAACATTCAGGTGTTACCCTTGAGCGGGAAGTTCGCATCTTGGGTGAACACGAATAAGATTATTTTTACTTAGTATATAAAGATTGGGACTTTATTGCTAGACAAGAATTAGGTTGTGTATTTTCCTAAACTTGTTGCTAGCATTCTAACGAGGTCCCAATTTATTAATTTATAGAGAAAAAGAAATTTAGAGCAATTGAAAAAACCAATTATCGAATTCAGAAACGTTTCTAAAGTTTTTGAAGTTAGCGACACCAGGTTCTCAAGGATATTAACTTTGAGTTAAAAGAAGGAAAATTTTATACACTGCTAGGAGCATCGGTTTCTGGTAAATCAACCATTCTCAATATCATCGCTGGTTTGCTAGATGCAACTAGTGGTGATATTTTATTGGATGGCGTGCGAATCAATGATATTCCTACTAATAAGCGCGATGTTCACACAGTCTTCCAATCTTACGCCTTGTTTCCGCACATGAATGTCTTTGAAAATGTTGCCTTTCCATTGCGATTACGCATTGAAGCCTGAAAATGCTCTCAAGAATGCAGAGTATGTCGGCTATTCAACACCAAACAATGCTGCTAAGGAAATGCTCCCCGAGGAGACAAAAGAGGACAAGTCCTTCTATCCAGATGCAGAAACGATGAAACACCTAGAGGTCTATGAGAAGTTTGACCGCCAGTGGACAGGGATCTACAGTGACCTTTTCCTACAGTTTAAGATGTATCGGAAGTAGGAGTATATAAAAGAAAATGAATCAGTTAGGCTGGTTCGTTTTTTTGTTGGTTTTTCCAGTTGACTCAAACTTAAAAAAACAGTATAATAGGAGTGTTGAGAATTGATTTTCTCTCCATCTTAGTTCAGAGAATTGGCGGTGCTGCGAGCCATCTAAGATAGAAAATCATGCTACTCGATTGTAACAACTGCATAAGAATCAAAGAATGACAAGTTCATTGAATGAAGGTGGTACCGCGGTTTTTCGCCCTTCGTGATATGGATTTGTCTTTTATTTTTGGAGGTACTTATGAGATCATTTCTTGTCAAACAAAAATTTCGCCTAGGTGGCGAACGCTTTGATATCAAGGATGAGTTGGGCAATATCGCCTATCAAGTTGAGGGTTCTTTTTTCAAGTTACCTAAAACCTTTACCATCTATGATGCTGCTGGAGAACAGATCAGTGAGATTAGTAAAGAAATGGTGGCTTTCATGCCACGCTTTGAGATTCAACTAAGCAATGGAGATAGTTTTTACATCCGAAAGAAGTTGACTTTTTTCAGAGATAAGTATGAGTTTGACAACTTTGGTCTTCGTATCGAAGGGAACGTCTGGGATTTAAACTTTAAACTTCTGGATGACCGTGACCAAGTGATTGCGGAAATCGCCAAGGAACTCTTCCATTTAACTTCTACCTATACCGTAACAGTTTACGAAGAATCTTATGCAGACCTAGTCATTTCCCTCTGTGTCGCTATCGACTATGTAGAAATGCTAGAAAGAGACTCAAATTAGTAAAAAGGAGATACAAATGAAACAACTATCTAGTGCACAAATTCGCCAAATGTGGCTTGATTTCTGGGCAAGCAAGGGACATTCTGTAGAGCCATCTGTTAGCTTGGTTCCAGTTAACGACCCAACTCTTTTATGGATTAACTCAGGAGTTGCAACCCTCAAGAAATACTTCGACGGAACCATCAAACCTGAAAATCCACGGATTACCAATGCTCAAAAAGCCATCCGTACCAACGATATCGAAAACGTAGGGAAGACTGCGCGTCACCATACCATGTTTGAAATGTTGGGGAATTTCTCTATCGGTGATTACTTCCGTGATGAAGCCATCACTTGGGCTTTTGAACTCTTGACAAGTCCAGAATGGTTTGACTTTCCTAAAGACAAACTCTATATGACTTATTATCCAGATGACAAGGATTCATACAACCGCTGGGTAGAAGTTGGAGTAGATCCTAGTCACTTGATCCCAATCGAAGACAACTTCTGGGAAATCGGTGCAGGACCTTCAGGACCAGATACTGAAATCTTCTTTGACCGTGGAGAAGCTTTTGACCCAGATCATATCGGTATTCGTCTTCTTGCAGAAGATATCGAAAATGACCGTTACATCGAAATCTGGAATA
This sequence comes from Streptococcus sp. HMSC34B10, assembly GCF_001839505.1. Classification (NCBI taxonomy): domain Bacteria; kingdom Bacillati; phylum Bacillota; class Bacilli; order Lactobacillales; family Streptococcaceae; genus Streptococcus; species Streptococcus sp. HMSC34B10. The sequence goes on from NZ_KV841556.1 coordinate 441,867, forward strand.
TTGTCTTGTCACAATTTAACGCAGACCCTGCTGTTCCTCGTAGTGAATACAAGGAATTGCCACACAAGAACATTGATACGGGCGCAGGTTTAGAGCGTTTGGTAGCCGTTATTCAAGGAGCGAAGACCAACTTTGAAACAGACCTCTTCATGCCAATCATCCGTGAAGTGGAAAAGATGTCTGGAAAAACCTACGATCCAGATGGTGACAATATGAGCTTCAAGGTCATTGCAGACCACATTCGTTCTCTTTCATTTGCGATTGGTGATGGGGCTCTTCCAGGAAATGAAGGACGTGGCTATGTCCTTCGTCGTCTCCTCCGTCGTGCTTCTATGCATGGTCAAAAATTGGGGATCAACGAACCTTTCCTTTACAAATTGGTTCCAACTGTTGGAAAAATCATGGAAAGCTATTACCCAGAAGTGCTTGAAAAACGTGACTTTATCGAAAAAATCGTTAAGAGTGAAGAAGAGTCATTTGCTCGTACCCTTCACTCAGGTCAACACTTTGCTCAAGGTATCGTAGCTGACTTGAAGGCCAAAGGTCAATCTGTTATCGATGGACAAGACGTCTTTAAACTTTACGATACTTATGGATTCCCAGTTGAATTGACAGAAGAAATCGCTGAAGAAGCTGGTATGACTATCGATCGTGACGGATTTGAAGCAGCTATGAAGGAACAACAAGAACGTGCGCGTGCATCAGCTGTCAAAGGCGGATCTATGGGCATGCAAAATGAAACTCTTCAAAATATCACAGTTGAAAGTCACTTTAACTATAATGCTAGCCAATTGTCTTCTAAGTTGGTAGCTATCGTAGCGGACAATACAGAAGTAGAAGCTGTATCCGAAGGAACTGCTTCCCTCATTTTTGCTGAAACTCCATTCTACGCTGAAATGGGTGGACAGGTTGCGGACCATGGTCAAATCTTGGATGCTGTAGGGAATGTCGTAGCAAATGTTACAGATGTTCAAAAAGCACCAAATGGTCAACCACTCCATACTGTTGAAGTTTTGGCACCTCTTGCTTTGAACCAAGAATATACCTTGGCTATTGATACCAATCGTCGTCACCGCGTTATGAAGAACCATACAGCAACTCACTTGCTTCATGCAGCTCTTCATAACATTCTCGGAAATCATGCGACTCAAGCAGGATCTCTCAACGAAGTAGAATTCCTCCGTTTTGACTTTACACACTTCCAAGCCGTAACTCCTGAAGAATTACGTGCGATTGAACAACAAGTCAATGAAAAAATCTGGGAAGCTATTGCAATCAAGACAATTGAAACCGATATCGATACAGCTAAAGAAATGGGAGCAATGGCCCTCTTCGGTGAGAAATACGGTAAAAATGTCCGTGTAGTAACCATTGGTGATTATTCTATTGAGCTTTGTGGTGGTACTCACGTTGCCAATACTTCTGAGATTGGCCTCTTCAAAATTGTCAAAGAAGAAGGAATCGGTTCAGGAACTCGTCGTATCTTGGCAGTGACCGGTAAAGAAGCCTTTGAAGCTTATCGCCAACAAGAAGATGCTCTTAAAGTGGCTGCAGCTGCTTTGAAAGCTCCTCAACTTAAGGAAGTTCCTCATAAAGTGGAAGCTCTCCAAGAACAAGTGAAACAACTTCAAAAAGAAAATGCAGAATTGAAGGAAAAAGCAGCAGCAGCGGCAGCTGGTGATGTCTTCAAACATGTTCAAGAAGCGAATGGTCACAGCTTTATCGTAAGCCAAGTTTCTGTATCAGATGCTGGTGCCCTTCGTACCTTCGCAGATAACTGGAAACAAAAAGACTACTCTGATGTTCTTGTTCTTGTCGCAGCCATCGGTGACAAAGTCAATGTCCTTGTAGCCAGCAAAACAAAAGATGTGCACGCAGGTAATGTGATCAAAGAATTAGCTCCAATCGTCGATGGACGTGGTGGTGGTAAACCAGACATGGCCATGGCAGGAGGAAGCAACCAAGCTAAGATCCAAGAATTGTTGGATGCCGTAGCAGGTAAATTGTAAGAAAAAATCTACCATTTTTGGTAGATTTTTTTGTTTAAAGTCATAGAGCAGTTGATTTCTTTGAAGAATAAGCGTATAATATATAAAAATTAATTGAGCGCTCACTCAATTCTGTTAGGGATTAGGAGAATTAGATAATGGTTATTAAAGCAATACAGTATAATCGTTTTGGTGATGAAAAAGTTCTAGATTTAGTAAATATTATATCTGAATCATTAGGAATGAATCAAGTTAGAGTAAAAGTATTTGCTGTTGGTTTAAATCCTATTGATTACAAAACTTTCGAGGGGGCGAAGCCACTTCGTTTTTTGAGTTTTTTGACAAAATTAAAACAACCAGGTCGTTGGTTTGAATCAAAATCATCTTTATTTCCAAGAGGTGTCGCTAGGGATTTTGCTGGTGTTATCACAGAAATTGGTGAAGGAGTGAGCCGTTTTTCAGTAGGTGACAAGGTTTTTGGAACAATAATAAGTGATCCTGGACTTGGTACTAAGAAGGGTGCGTTAGCAACAGAAATTTGTGTTAGCGAATCAGAAATTGCATTGAAACCAGAGAATATTGACATGAATCATGCTGCTACTATGGGGGTGGCTTCTTTAACAGTCGGTGGTGCTTTTAGAAGAATTAATTTAAATTCTAAAGATGTTGTAGTTATTTCTGCAGCTTCAGGTGGCATTGGTAGCATTGCAGTACAGTATGCGGTTGCTAAGGGCGCAACTGTTATTGGTATTGCGAGCAAGAATAATGCAGAATATTTAGAGTCTTTAGGAGCTATACCAGTATCTTATGAAGAGGATGTCCAAAAGTCTCTTTTATCAGTAGCTCCAAAACCTATTACAAAATTTTTGGATTGCTATGGTGGTGATTATGTTAAATTAGCTTTTAGTTTGGGATTGAAGGGTACATCTATTGGAACTCTAGTACCTTCACCATATGTTTTAATAAGAGGAGCTCAGTTCACAGGTCCGAGACATTCCACTTATGATGATTTTAAAACTCTAGAGGAGATGGTCTCAGATGGAAAAGTTCAGCTGAATATTGAGAAAGAGTATAGTTTTTCTCTGGAGTCAGTTAGAGAGGCATATCGTAGTCTGAAATTAGGACATACTCGTGGTAAAAGAATTATTAAAATAAGAGAGTAGATAGAGTGGGCAGGAATGGAAAGTATAGAATATAAGTTTGCTGAGACATTAAAAAGCAGTGAATTAAGTTTAAAACAACGTCAAGTATTAATATCCAGTTTAAAATTATTTTCCGAGATTGGTTTTGAAAATACAACATCTAATCTTATTGCTGAACATGCTGGAGTCTCAGAAGGAACAGTTTTTAGTTATTTTAAAACCAAGGAAGGTATCCTAGATGCTATTTTATCTAGATTTCTAGAACAAGTCATTCCAGAGGTCATTGCTGATTTTTCAGATAAGAGATTTACAATAGGGCAAGAAACCTTTTCACTTTTTCTAAGAAGCATCGTTCAGGATAGGTTAGTCTTTATTCATAACAATAAAATGCAAGTTAAAATTCTTTTGAGTCGTTCACTGATTGATAAATCTATTTCTGAAGAGTTAGGAAATATTATTGTTCATTCTATCATTAATCCAATTACACCAGTTTTGAATCAGTTTAAAAAAAATGGTGTTATTCGAGATTGGTCAAATGAAAGGATCGTTCGCTATATTTTAGCTTTAAGTCTTTCTTATATTGTTCCTATGATTATAAATGACAAAGAAGATATAAACATTGATAAAGTAACAAATGAAATTGTCGAATGTCTTTCTTTTGCCTTAGTTATCGTAAAATAACTATTAATTTTAAGTTCACTAAAAAATTTAGTGAGCTCTTTTTAAAACCAAAATAAAAATCCCCAATCGAAGTGATTGAGGATTTTTGTGTTGATTTATCTTACACGATCCCTTGTGCAATCATAGCGTTTGCTACGTTTTCAAAGGCTGCAATATTTGCACCTGCAAGGTAGTCAGTACCAAGACCGTAAGTTTCTGCAGTTGTTTTAGCTGTGTTAAAGATGTTAGTCATGATGTCTTTCAAGCGACCGTCAACTTCTTCACGTGTCCATGAAAGGCGAAGGCTGTTTTGGCTCATTTCAAGAGCAGATACAGCTACACCACCAGCATTGGCAGCTTTGGCAGGTCCGTAAAGGATTCCATTTTCCTTGTAGACTTTGATAGCTTCAAGGTCGCTAGGCATGTTAGCTCCTTCAGATACACAGATAACTCCTTGAGCAACCAAGCGTTTTGCAGCTTCACCGTCAATTTCGTTTTGAGTCGCACATGGAAGAGCGATGTCGTAGTTGCCTGCGTATGTCCATACAGAACCTTCATGGTAAGTAGCAGTTGGTTTTTCTGCAGCGTACTCAGTCAAACGAGCACGACGGTTGTTTTTCACATCTGTAAGAAGGTCAAATTCGATTCCGTTTTCATCAATCACGTAACCATTTGAGTCAGATACTGAGATAACAGTTGCACCAAGTTCAGTTGCTTTTTGGACTGCATATTGAGCAACGTTACCAGAACCAGATACAACGACTTTCTTACCAGCGAAGCTGTCATTGTGAGCTTTCAACATTTCTTGAGTATAGTAGACCAAACCGTAACCAGTCGCTTCAGGACGAATCAAGCTACCACCAAATCCAAGAGGTTTACCAGTCAAGACACCAGCGTCGAATTGACGAAGGCGTTTGTATTGACCATAGAGGTAACCAATTTCACGTCCACCAACACCGATATCACCAGCAGGGACATCAAGAGAAGGACCAATGTGTTTTTGCAATTCAGTCATGAAACTTTGGCAGAAGCGCATCACTTCAGCATCCGTTTTTCCTTTAGGATCAAAGTCTGATCCACCTTTACCACCACCGATTGGAAGTCCAGTCAAAACGTTTTTAAAAATTTGTTCAAATCCGAGGAATTTCAAGATCCCTTGGTTTACAGTTGGATGGAAACGAAGTCCACCTTTGTATGGTCCAACAGCTGAGTTGAATTGAACACGGTAACCACGGTTTACTTGAACTTTTCCATCACGGTCTACCCAAGGAACACGGAAAGAAATCACGCGTTCAGGCTCGGTGATACGAGCCAAGATGTTTTCTTCAATGTATTCAGGATGTTTTTCAAATACAGGTTCCAATGTGCTGAAAAATTCTTCGACTGCCTGAAGGAATTCAGCCTCATGCCCATTACGAGCTTTAACAGTTTCAAACACGCTTTGGATATATTCTTTAGCAGATGTCATATCGTTCTCCTTTTGTTGTCATATTTTATTACATGAGACATTATAGCAGAATAATATGCGCTTGTAAAGAAAAAAGTAGAATTTTCTAAAAATTCATTCAATTTCTAGAAAATACTGATTATAAAGCGCTTGGGCAGCATTTGAAATCAGTTATTAAAAAAAGAAAAGAGAAAAATATGGTATAATGATAAAAATAAGAGAAACTAAAGGAGCAGAACAATGGTATCGACAAAAACGGAAATTGCTGGTTTTGAATTTGACAACTGTCTCATGAATGCAGCAGGAGTGGCTTGCATGACTATTGAGGAGTTGGAGGAAGTCAAGCAGTCATCTGCAGGAACTTTTGTGACTAAGACAGCAACATTGGAGGCTCGTCAAGGTAATCCAGAACCACGCTATCACGATGTACCGCTGGGTTCTATCAATTCTATGGGGTTACCAAATCATGGTTTAGACTATTACTTGAACTATCTTTTGGAATTGCAAGATAAGGAACCAAATCGTACCTTTTTTCTATCTTTGGTTGGAATGTCTCCAGAGGAAACTCATACCATTTTGAAAAAGGTTCAAGAAAGTGATTTCCGTGGTCTAACAGAGCTCAATCTTTCATGTCCAAATGTTCCAGGTAAGCCTCAGATTGCTTATGATTTTGAAACGACTGATAAGATTTTGTCTGAAGTTTTTGCTTACTTTACTAAACCTCTAGGCATCAAGTTGCCACCGTATTTTGATATTGTTCACTTTGACCAAGCTTCAGCAATTTTTAACAAGTATCCACTTAAGTTTGTGAATTGTGTAAATTCAGTTGGAAATGGCCTTTATATAGAAGATGAAACGGTTGTGATTCGTCCTAAAAATGGTTTTGGTGGAATTGGTGGAGAATACATTAAACCAACTGCCCTTGCTAATGTTCATGCCTTTTATCAACGATTAAATCCTGAGATTCAAATCATTGGAACTGGAGGAGTGTTAACAGGACGTGATGCCTTTGAACATATCCTATGCGGTGCCAGCATGGTTGAGGTTGGAACTACACTTCACAAAGAAGGAGTAGCTGCTTTTGAACGTATTACAAACGAGCTCAAAGAAATCATGGCGGAAAAGGGGTATGAAAGCCTAGAGGATTTCCGGGGAAAATTAAATTATATTGATTAAATAACAGCGAAACTATAAAGAAAGGAGAAATGATGCTAGCTATAGAAGAAAGCCGAAAGCTATCCTTAGCGAACCTTCCTAGTTTGACCTTGTTTACAGGAGTTGATCAAGGACAGTATGACGTCATGAAGACTCAAGTGCTAAAGCAAATCGGCTACGATCCTGCAGATTTGAATTTTGCTTATTTTGACATGAAAGAAGTAGACTACAAAAGCTTGGAACTAGAGCTGGTCAGTCTTCCTTTCTTTGCGGATGAAAAAATTGTTGTTTTAGATCATTTTCTCGATATAACGACAGCTAAAAAACGCTATCTAACTGATGATGAACTTAAGTCTTTTGAAGACTATCTGGAAAATCCTGTACCCTCAAGTAAATTAGTAATCTTTGCTGAAGGCAAGTTAGATAGCAAGAGACGTTTGGTCAAATTACTTAAGCGGGATGCGACAGTATTTGAGGCTCTTGAACCTAAAGAGCAAGAGTTACGAGCCTATTTTCAAAAGTGGGCTCAGGAACAAGGACTTTCCTTTGATGGAAAATCTTTCGAACAGTTGCTTATCAAATCAGGTTTTCAATTCAGTGAAATTCAGAAAAACCTGCTCTTCTTACAGTCTTATAAGGATAGTGGTCTGATTACAGAAGAAGACATTGTTGAAGCTATACCAAAAACTTTGCAGGATAATATCTTTGATTTAACCCAATTGATTTTAGGAAATAAGATTGATCAGGCGCGTGATTTAGTCAAAGATTTGACCTTGCAGGGAGAAGATGAGATTAAACTTATTGCCATTATGCTGGGGCAGTTCAGACTCTATACACAAGTGAAAATTTTGCAAGAATCTGGCCAAACAGAGTCTCAGATGGTCAGCAGTTTAGGTCACTATCTTGGTCGCAATCCGAATCCCTATCAAATCAAATTTGCTCTTCGTGACACGCGAGGATTGTCCTTGAATTTCTTACAGGATTCTATTCGTCATCTCATCCAGGCAGATTACCAAATTAAGACTGGTGTTTACGAAAAAGGGTACTTGTTTGAGAAAGCTTTATTGCAGATTGCGAGCCAGTCAAATTGAGCAAAAAACTTGAAAAAACAGGATGATTGCGTTATCATTTTTATATAGAAAGAAAAAGAGGTATTACAGATGGCTATTATCTTACCAGATCTTCCATACGCTTACGACGCCTTGGAACCATACATTGATGCTGAAACAATGCACTTGCACCATGACAAACACCACCAAACATACGTAAACAACGCAAATGCAGCTCTTGAAAAACACCCTGAAATTGGTGAAGACCTCGAAGCATTGCTTGCGGACGTAGATTCTATCCCAGCTGATATCCGTCAAGCACTTATCAACAATGGTGGTGGACACTTGAACCACGCTCTTTTCTGGGAATTGATGACTCCTGAAAAAACAGCTCCTTCAGCAGAACTTGCAGCAGCAATCAATGAAACTTTCGGTTCATTCGAAGAATTCCAAGCAGCATTTACTGCGGCAGCAACAACTCGTTTTGGTTCTGGATGGGCATGGTTGGTTGTTAACAAAGAAGGTAAGCTTGAAGTGACTTCAACAGCAAACCAAGACACACCAATCTCAGAAGGTAAGAAACCAATCTTGGGCTTGGACGTTTGGGAACATGCATACTATGTGAAATACCGCAACGTTCGTCCTGACTACATCAAAGCTTTCTTCTCAGTGATTAACTGGAATAAAGTAAACGAACTCTACACAGTAGCTAAATAATGCAAACAGTAATACCTTTTGGTCATTATCTCATTTGACCAAAAGGTGTTTTTTGTTTGCTTTGATGAGAAGTATCTGTCTCATGATTTTCCTTTGTTGGATAGGCTGGATTTATGGTATAATGATAAGATAGAAATCGAAGGAGAAATCATGAATATTCAACAATTACGCTACGTTGTTGCTATTGCAAATAGTGGTACTTTTCGAGAAGCGGCTGAAAAGATGTACGTTAGCCAACCCAGTCTATCTATTTCTGTAAGAGACTTGGAAAAAGAGCTAGGTTTCAAGATTTTTCGTAGAACCAGTTCAGGGACATTTCTCACTCGTCGTGGAATGGAATTTTATGAAAAGGCTCAAGAGTTGGTTAAAGGATTTGATATTTTCCAGAACCAGTATGCCAATCCTGAAGAGGAAAAGGATGAGTTTTCAATAGCCAGCCAGCACTATGATTTCTTGCCACCGACTATCACAACTTTTTCTCAACGGTATCCAGACTATAAAAATTTCCGTATTTTTGAATCTACAACTGTTCAGATTTTGGATGAAGTAGCCCAAGGTCATAGTGAGATTGGGATTATTTACCTCAACAATCAAAACCAAAAGGGTATCATGCAACGAGTTGAAAAGTTAGGGCTTGAAGTAATTGAGTTGATATCTTTCCAAACGCATATCTATCTGCGTGAAGGACATCCTTTAGCCAAGAAAAAAGAGTTGGTTATGGAGGATTTGGCAGATTTGCCAACAGTTCGTTTCACACAAGAAAAGGATGAATATCTCTATTACTCAGAAAACTTTGTGGATACAAGTGCCAGCTCTCAAATGTTTAACGTAACAGACCGCGCTACTTTAAATGGAATTCTTGAAAGAACAAATGCTTATGCGACTGGTTCTGGATTCTTGGATAGCGATAGTGTCAACGGGATCACCGTTATTCCACTAAATGATAATCTCAATAATCGTATGGTTTATGTGAAACGTGAGGAAGTGGACTTGAGCCAAGCGGGAACCTTATTTGTAGAGGTTATGCAAGAGTATTTTGATCAGAAGAGGAAATCATGAAAAAAAGAGGAATAATAGCAGGGATTATAGCAGCCTTGATTGTGATAGACCAATTAGTAAAGGCTTATGTCGTTCAGAATATTGCTATTGGTGAAATCAAGTCATGGATCCCAAATCTAGTTAGTCTAACCTATCTGCAAAATAGAGGAGCTGCTTTTTCTATGCTCCAAGATCAACAGTGGTTTTTTGCCTTAATCACCTTTGTAGTCATGGGGGTTGCTGTTTGGTATTTGCATAAACATATAGAAGACTCATTTTGGACGGTCTTTGGTCTAATTTTGATTATTGCAGGTGGCCTTGGGAACTTTATCGATCGCGTTAGTCAAGGTTTTGTCGTGGATATGTTTCACTTGGACTTTATCAATTTTGCGATTTTCAATGTGGCTGATAGTTATCTGACAGTAGGGGTCGTTGTGTTATTGCTTGCAATGCTAAAAGAGGAAATGAATGGAAATTAAAATTGAAACCGGCGGGGTACGCTTAGATAAGGCTTTGTCAGATTTGACAGAACTGTCCCGTAGTCTCGCCAATGAACAAATCAAGTCTGGTCAAGTCTTGGTCAATGGTCAGTTAAAAAAAGCTAAGTACTCAGTTCAAGAAGGGGATGTTATCACTTACCAAGTTCCAGAACCAGAGGTTTTGGAGTATGTAGCTGAAGATATTCCTTTAGAGATTGTGTATCAAGATGAGGATGTAGCAGTAGTCAATAAGCCTCAAGGCATGGTCGTTCATCCAAGTGCTGGTCATACCAGTGGTACCTTGGTTAATGCCCTCATGTATCATATCAAGGATCTTTCTGGTATCAATGGTGTGCTTCGTCCAGGGATTGTTCATCGTATTGATAAAGATACATCTGGACTCTTGATGATTGCTAAAAATGATGAAGCACACTTAGCACTGGCTCAAGAATTGAAGGACAAGAAGTCTCTTCGTAAATATTGGGCCATCGTTCATGGAAATATTCCAAATGACCGAGGTGTTATTGAGGCGCCGATTGGTCGAAGTGAAAAAGACCGTAAGAAACAAGCTGTGACAGCTAAAGGGAAACCAGCAGTAACGCGTTTTCGCGTCTTAGAACGCTTTGGTGATTATACCTTACTGGAATTACAACTGGAAACAGGACGAACACACCAAATCCGTGTACACATGGCTTATATCGGTCATCCTGTTGCTGGGGATGAGGTTTACGGTCCTCGTAAAACCCTAAAGGGTCATGGGCAATTTCTCCATGCTAAGACACTTGGATTTACCCATCCAAGAACTGGTGAAACCATGGAATTTACTTCCGATATTCCAGAAATATTCAAGCAAACCTTGGAGAAACTTAGAAATGAACAATAAAAAAAGGACTCAACTGAGTCCTTTTTTATTTGCGTTTTTTCTTAGCTTTTTTCATTTTGTTGGCCATTCGTTTCATGGATTGCTTCATAGCAAATTCACCGATTTTACCCTTGAGACCTCCACCAAGCATCTGGCTCATATCAGGCATTCCGGCTCCCCCAAGAGCAGACATATCCGGCATACCACCTTGCCCCATCATACCTTCAAGGGCTGACATATCCATGCCACCAGGCATGTTTTTAGGAAGGTTGTTAGGGTTAATACCCATTTGCTTCATCATCTTGTTCATATCACCTGACATGACACCTTGCATGAGTTGTTTGGCTTGGTTAAAGTCTTTGATGAACTTGTTGACATCGATAAAGGTATTACCAGAACCCGCTGCGATACGACGACGACGGCTTGGAGTGAGCAAATCTGGATTTTCACGTTCTTCCGGAGTCATAGAAGACACGATAGCACGTTTGCGAGCAATTTGTTTTTCATCCACCTTCATATTTTGAAGGGCAGGATTGTTGGCCATACCAGGAATCATCTTGAGCAAATCTTCCATTGGGCCCATATTTTGTACCTGATCCAACTGATCGATGAAATCGTTGAAATCAAAGGTGTTTTCCCGCATCTTTTCAGCCATTTCAAGGGCTTTTTGCTCATCGTATTCTTGGGAAGCTTTCTCAATCAGAGTCAGCATATCTCCCATACCGAGAATACGGCTTGCCATACGGTCAGGGTGGAAGGTTTCAATGTCGGTAATCTTTTCACCAGTACCAGTGAATTTGATTGGTTTTCCTGTGATATGACGAACAGAAAGGGCCGCACCACCACGAGTGTCCCCGTCAATCTTGGTAAGGATGACACCGGTAACTTCTAATTGAGCGTTAAATTCTCGCGCAACGTTAGCAGCTTCTTGACCAATCATGGCATCGATAACGAGAAGGATTTCATTTGGTTGAGCAAGAGCTTTAACATCACGAAGCTCATTCATGAGGAGCTCGTCAATTTGCAGACGACCAGCCGTATCAATCAAAACATAGTCGTTATGGTTGGCTTTAGCTTGCTCTAAACCTTGGCGAACAATCTCCACTGCAGGTACTTCAGTTCCAAGAGCAAAGACAGGAACGTCAATTTGTTGTCCCAGTGTTTTCAATTGGTCAATAGCTGCGGGACGATAGATGTCGGCCGCAATCATCAAAGGACGAGCATCCTCTTCTTTTTTGAGTTTGTTGGCAAGTTTTCCAGCGAAGGTTGTTTTACCAGCCCCTTGCAAACCAACCATCATGATAATAGTTGGGATTTTTGGAGATTTGATGATTTCAGCAGTGTCTGAACCAAGAACTGCCGTCAATTCTTCATTGACAATCTTGATGATTTGTTGGGCTGGATTGAGGGTATCGATCACTTCATGCCCAATGGCACGTTCACGAACCTTCTTGATAAAATCCTTGACAACAGGCAGAGCTACATCGGCTTCTAAAAGAGCCAGACGAATTTCCTTGGTTGCTTCTTGGATATCGCTCTCTGTAATTTTTCCTTTTTTTCGTAGGTTTTTAAAGACGTTCTGCAAACGTTCTGTTAAATTTTCAAATGCCATATTTATTCCTCTTATTCTCTATTATCAATACTTGTTAAAATCTCAACTTGCTCTTGGAGAAAGGTATCCTCTGGATAACGCTCCAAAATCTGATCAAAAATCTGACTGCGGACAATGTAATCAGAGTACATATGAAGCTTCATTTCATAATCTTCCAGTATCTTTTCTGTACGCTTGATGTTATCATAAACAGCCTGACGACTGACACCGAATTCTTCAGCGATTTCAGCGAGACTATAATCGTCTGCATAGTAGAGTTCGATGTAGTTCATCTGCTTATCAGTCAAAAGGGCTGCATAAAACTCAAACAGAGCATTCATACGATTGGTTTTTTCAATTTCCATAAGATTTATTATACCAAAAGAAAGGGTAATTTGCTAGCAGAGGAGTGATTTTATAGGGAATTCAGTAAACTCATCTATACTGTTATTTTTCTGACGTTGAGGGCTTTTTTTGGTATAATAGAAAGGACTGTAATTAGTTAGAAAGGGCTTAGTATGAAAGAACTACAAACTGTACTAAAAAATCGTTTTGCAATTGAATTTGCAGATCAAAACTTACTTGAAACTGCCTTTACGCATACCAGCTATGCCAATGAGCACCGCCTCTTAAAAATTTCACATAATGAACGCTTGGAATTTTTAGGAGACGCTGTTCTGCAGTTATTGATTTCAGAATATCTGTATAAGAAATATCCTAAAAAACCAGAAGGAGATTTGTCTAAACTTCGTGCCATGATTGTCCGTGAAGAAAGTTTAGCTGGTTTTGCGCGTGACTGTCAATTTGATGAATTTATCAAACTTGGTAAGGGTGAAGAAAAATCTGGAGGTCGACATAGAGATACGATTCTTGGTGATGCCTTTGAAGCTTTTTTAGGTGCGTTGCTTTTGGACAAGGATGTTGCTACAGTGAAAAACTTTATTTATACAGTCATGATTCCGAAGGTTGAGACAGGTGATTTTGAGATGATTACGGACTACAAGACTCATCTTCAAGAATTACTTCAGGTCAATGGAGATGTAGATATTTGTTATCAAGTTACTTCAGAGACAGGGCCTGCGCATGATAAGATATTTGAAGTAGAAGTGCTCGTTGAAGGAACAAGTATCGGAAAAGGGCAAGGGCGTTCTAAAAAATTAGCGGAGCAGGAAGCTGCTAAAAATGCAGTCGAGAAAGGGCTGGATTCATGTATTTAAAGGAAATTGAGATTCAGGGATTTAAATCTTTTGCTGATAAGACCAAGGTTGTTTTTGACCAGGGAGTTACAGCGGTAGTGGGACCAAATGGTTCAGGAAAATCCAATATCACCGAAAGTCTGCGTTGGGCATTAGGAGAATCTAGCGTGAAGAATCTTCGTGGTGGGAAGATGCCTGATTTTATCTTTGCAGGGACAGAAAGTAGAAAACCTTTAAACTATGCTTCTGTAGTCGTGACTCTTGATAATCAAGACGGTTTTATCAAAGATGCAGGTCAGGAAATCAAGGTTGAACGTCACATTTATCGTACGGGAGATAGCGAATACAAGATTGATGGGAAAAAGGTCCGTCTTCGTGATATTCATGATCTTTTCTTAGATACCGGACTTGGTCGCGACTCCTTCTCTATTATTTCCCAAGGGAAGGTTGAAGAAATCTTCAACTCTAAACCTGAGGAACGTCGCGCAATCTTTGAAGAAGCTGCCGGAGTTTTAAAATATAAAACTCGTCGCAAAGAGACGGAAAGCAAACTTCAACAAACTCAAGACAATTTAGACCGCTTGGAAGATATCATCTATGAGTTAGACAATCAAATCAAGCCCTTAGAAAAGCAAGCAGCAACAGCTCGTAAATTTATAGACTTGGACAGTCAGCGTAAAGGCATCTACTTAGATGTTTTAGTTGCTCAAATTCAAGCCAATAAGGCTGAATTGAATCTAACAGAAGAAGAATTAAACCAAGTTCAAGAACTGTTGACTAGTTATTATCAAAAACGCGAGTCACTAGAACTTGAAAATCAATCTCTCAAGAAGCAGAGACAAGATTTACAAGCAGAGATGGCTAAAGATCAAACTAGTTTGATGGATTTGACTGCTCTAATCAGTGATTTAGAACGGAAATTGGCCTTGTCTAAACTGGAGACAGAGCAGGTTGCTCTCAATCAACAAGAGGCTCAAGCTCGTTTAGCTAGTTTGGATGAAAAGAGAAATGTTCTTATTCAAGAGAAGGAAGAAAAAGAAGCAAATCTCAGTCAGTTAGAAGAAAATCTTGCAGTCAATACCAAGGAGATCAATCGTTTAGAAGCTGAGTTAGTAGCATTTTCTGATGATCCAGATCAGATGATTGAGCAATTGCGTGAGCGCTTTGTTGCTTTCTTGCAGGAAGAAGCGGATGTCTCTAACCAATTGACACGGATTGAAAATGATCTTGAAAATAGTCGCCAACAGACTCAAAAGCAAGAAGAACAATTGGAGTCCTTGAAGGAACAATTAGCTTCTGCCAAATCTAAGGCAAGTGAACAAGAAACTGCTCTTAAATCAGCAAAAGAAAAAGTACAGACCTTGCTTGCTGACTATCAGACGAATGCTAAACAGGAAGAAGAACAAAAGCAGGCTTATCAAAGTCAGCAAAATCAACTTTTTGACCGCCTAGATAGTTTGAAAAACAAGCAGGCCAAGGCGCAAAGTCTGGAAAACATTCTTAAAAATCATAGTAATTTCTATGCGGGTGTTAAGAGTGTTCTACAAGAAAAAAATCGCCTGGGCGGTATTGTCGGAGCGGTCAGTGAACATTTAACTTTTGATGTTCGTTATCAAACAGCTCTTGAAATTGCCCTCGGTGCAAGTAGTCAACATATCATCGTTGAAGATGAACAGGCTGCGACTAAAGCTATTGATTTCCTTAAGCGAAACCGAGCTGGTCGTGCTACCTTCCTGCCTTTGACAACCATCAAGGCTCGTAGCATTTCTGGTCAGAACCAAGATGTGATTGCCTCAAGTCCAGGTTTTCTTGGAATGGCAGATGAATTGGTT
This sequence comes from Streptococcus sp. HMSC34B10, assembly GCF_001839505.1. Taxonomy (NCBI): domain Bacteria; kingdom Bacillati; phylum Bacillota; class Bacilli; order Lactobacillales; family Streptococcaceae; genus Streptococcus; species Streptococcus sp. HMSC34B10. Next base: position 457,023 of record NZ_KV841556.1, read on the forward strand.
ACCTTTGATGCCAAGCATGAAGCTATTTTTAAAAACTTGCTAGCTACAACAGCAATCTTTGATACGGTAGAGCATGCGCGTGATGTAGCTCGTAAGGTACGCTATCAGGTTCGGATGGTAACCTTAGATGGTACAGAACTACGAACAGGTGGTTCTTATGCTGGTGGTGCCAATCGTCAAAATAACAGCATCTTCATCAAGCCTGAATTGGAACAGTTGCAAAAAGAGATTGCTCAAGAAGAAAAGCTTCTTCGTCAGGAAGAAGAAAAACTGAAATCAGCTCAAGAAAACTTAGCTAACCTCACTCAAACTTTGGAGACCATTAAGTCCAAAGGGGAACAAGCTCGTATAGAAGAGCAAGGTTTATATCTGGCCTATCAACAAACTTGTCAACAAGTCGAAGAACTCGAAACACTGTTAGAACTTCAGGAAAAGGAATTAAACAATCTAAGGGGCGGAGATTGGCAAGCTGAAAAAGAAAAATGCCAAGAACGTCTTGCACTCATTGCGACTGAAAAGCAAAAACTGGAATCTGAAATCGAAGAAATCAAGTCCAATAAAAATGCTATTCAGGAACGTTATCAAAGCTTGCAAGATAAACTTTCTCAAGCACGTCTGCTCAAAACAGAAATGATAGGGCGAAAACGTTATGAAGTTGCAGATATTGAACGAATTAACAAAGAACTTGAGAACCTCAATATCGAGCAAGATGAAATCGAACGCCTTCTCCAAGAAAAGGTAGACAATCTTGAAAAGGTTGATACGGAACTTTTGACCAAGCAGGAAGCAGAAGCTAAGAGTCAAAAGGAAGAAATTCAACAAGGATTGATTCGTAAGCGGTTTGAACTGGATGACATTGAAGGCCAATTGGATGATATTGCCAGTCATTTAGAACAAGCTCGTCAGCAAAATGAAGAATTGATTCGTAAGCAAACACGAGCGGAAGCGACCAAGGAGAAGATTACGGACCGCCTTCGCTATCTTCAAGGCCAGCTGACAGAAGAATATCAGATTAGCTATACAGAGGCCTTAGAACAAGCCAATCCGTTGGAAGATTTGGCTGTCGCTGAACAAGAGGTCAAGGATTTAGAGAAATCTATCCGTTCACTTGGTCCAGTCAATTTGGATGCCATTGAACAGTTTGATGAAGTGCATGAACGTTTGGAGTTCTTAAATACTCAACGAGATGATATTCTTTCTGCAAAGAATTTGCTTCTTGAAACCATTACAGAGATGAACGATGAAGTGAAGGAACGGTTTAAGTCAACATTCGAGGCCATTCGTGAGTCCTTCAAAGTGACCTTCAAGCAGATGTTTGGTGGTGGTCAAGCGGACCTTATCCTGACCGAGGGAGATTTATTGACAGCAGGTGTTGAAATCTCTGTGCAACCACCGGGCAAGAAAATCCAATCACTCAATCTCATGAGTGGTGGAGAGAAGGCCTTGTCAGCTCTGGCTTTGCTCTTCTCAATTATTCGTGTTAAGACCATTCCATTTGTAATTTTAGATGAAGTAGAAGCGGCACTCGATGAGGCCAATGTTAAACGTTTTGGGGATTATCTCAACCGATTTGACAAGGATAGCCAGTTTATCGTCGTTACCCACCGTAAGGGAACCATGGCAGCAGCAGACTCTATCTATGGGGTGACCATGCAGGAATCTGGTGTATCCAAGCTTGTTTCTGTTAAATTGAAAGAATTAGAGAATATAGAGTGACCTTCAAGAAGTCAGAAAGGTTACAAAAATAAATTGAGGAGCTTATATGGATTTCGACCTATTCCTAATGATTTGTAATTATATTGGGACTATAGCCTTTGCGGCATCAGGAGCTATCAAAGGGTTTGATAAACGTTTAGATATTTTTGGAATCAGTTTATTGGCAATTGTAACGGCAGTAGGCGGAGGTATTTTAAGAGATTCTATTATCAGTCGTTTTCCTTCCGCTCTCGCGGACCCTGGACCGATTTATGTCTCTATCCTTGTAGCAGTCATCATGTATGTCTTTGTGACTTCAAAACAGGCCAATGCGAGTCATGAAAAAAAGTTTTATAAGTGGTTGAGAGAAGCCTATCTCATCTTTGATTCGATTGGGTTAATCATCTTTTCCTTGATTGGAGCGACAGCCTTAGTTGATAGTGAATTAAATTTGATGTCTGCAGGGATTTTGGCTTGTTTAACAGGTGCAGGTGGTGGGATTATCCGAGATCTCTTGATCAACGAAGTTCCAAGTGTTTTGAAAGAAGACATTTATGCCCTTCTATCTTTCGTGATTGGAGTTGTTTATTATTGGCTAGCATATGTCCTTCACTTTCCAAGAATCACTGCTTTTATCATTCTCTCAATTGTCGGTTTTGTGATTCGACTCTGTATTATTAAGTTTAAGCTCTCTTTGCCAAATATGGATAAGAGAACCTTGAATTGATGAATAAGCGAGACTTATTTTATATAGGCGTCTAATCTCGTATGGATTAGGCGCTATTTGATTTTTCTATGGTATAATGTAAGATGGATTTACAACTGGAGAATAGGAGTATTTATGATTAAACTAGTCGCAGCTGAAATCGGAATAAGAAAATGGATACAATAGAATATAGAGAAAGCCTTGGAATGTTTCCAAGGCTTTTTAGCTATCTATAGATATAAGGAAAAAGTTGTTAGAGTAGATGATTTTTGTTAGATACCCTTGATTATACTGTAGAGAATATTAGTCAAATAAAATTGTTTTGTTTTCACTAATGCATTTCTTATTATCATCCCAATAGTTAATACTTTCAAAGCTTCCTTTTCTTAAATAAAGGGGTAGTCTTTTTCTTATTTCATCTTGCATTGGTATTTTATCAATTTCTTTTAGATTCCACCATTTTGGCTCACCTTCATCAGATGTGCTTAGTTCACCAGTAAACTGAGTACATAAAAAGTCATAGAAGACAAATCTCTCATTACCGATTGAATTAGTAAAGCCAGAAATTCCTTTTAATTCAAGATTTAATGCAGTGAGTCCAGTCTCTTCTTTAAGTTCCCGTAATGCAGCTTCAAAAAAACTTTCAGGGAATTCAACTTTTCCCCCCGGTGGAATCCAGCCAGGAAAATTATCGTGCTGTCTATTAAGTAATAAAATTTCTTGATTTTTCAAAACGCAAATGTTAACCCAATTTTTGATTGTTTCAGTCATATTATCAACCTCCAACAAGTATTTTTTCATATGCAAGACTATATGTCAAGAACTATATGCTATTTATGATTGTGACAAATGTATCTCAGCCAAAGATTGATAATTTTTACGCAATATCTGATTAACTCTAATAATGGAATTCAATCAAGAACTTTGGTAAACAAGTGTTGAGAGGTTGTATATAAAAGAAGGCAAGCCAATCAGCCTGGTCTTAAAATGGACGTACGGATTGACTTATTTAAGATAAGGACGTGTCAATCCTGCACGTCTTTTTTTACTTTTTCTATGGTATAATAGAAGATAGATTTACAACTGGAGAATAGAAGGATTTATGATTAAACTAGTCGCAACTGATATGGACGGGACTTTTTTGGATGAGGCTGGCCAATTTGATATGGAGCGTTTAAAAAAGCTTCTCCATTCTTATCAAGAAAAAGGGATTTACTTTGCAGTGGCTTCAGGACGTGGTCTTTTGTCACTTGAAAAACTCTTTGCTGATGTTCGTGATGAGATTATTTTTATCGCAGAAAATGGCAGTTTGGTAGAATTTCATGGGCAAGATCTCTATGAAGCAACCATGCCACGTGATTTTTACCTGTCAACATTTGAGACATTAAAAACTTCACCTTATTTTGATGAGAAAAAGATGCTTTTGACTGGTAAGAAAGCTTGTTATGTGTTGGATACTGTGGATGAAACTTATTTCATGTTTAGCCATCATTACAATGAGAACATCCAAAAAGTAGCAAGTCTTGAAGATATTACCGATGAGATTTTCAAATTCACAACTAACTTTACAGAAGAGACAGTAGAAGCCGGAGAATCTTGGGTCAATGAACATGTTCCTGGTGTTAAGGCAATGACGACAGGTTTTGAATCCATTGATATTGTTCTTGATTATGTGGACAAGGGAGTTGCGATTGTCGAATTGGCTAAGAAGTTAAATCTGAATATGGATCAAGTGATGGCCTTCGGTGACAATCTCAATGACCTTCACATGATGCAAGTTGTAGGTCACCCAGTCGCACCTGAAAATGCTCGTCCAGAGATTTTGGAACTTGCCGAAACAGTTATCGGTCACCATAAGGACCAGTCAGTTATCGCTTATATGGAGGGACTATAATGACAGATATTAAATTAATTGCCCTAGACTTGGATGGAACCTTGCTGACGACAGACAAGAAATTAACTGATCGTACCAAGGCAACTTTAAAGGCTGCGCGTGAACAGGGGGTCAAAGTAGTCCTAACAACTGGACGTCCCCTCAAGGCCATGGATTTCTTCCTCAAAGAACTTGGAACAGACGGTCATGATGATGAATATACCATCACTTTTAATGGTGGATTGGTTCAGAAAAATACAGGTGAAATCCTTGATAAGACAGTCTTTTCCATTGATGATGTAAGCCGGATTTATGAAGAAACTGAAAAACTAAATATTCCATTAGATGCTATTTCAGAAGGAACAGTTTACCAGATTCAGTCTGACCAAGAAAGTTTATATGCTCAGTTTAACCCGGCTCTAACTTTTCTTCCAACTGCTTTTGAAGATTTGTCTAGTCAGCTAACATACAATAAATGTGTGACTGCCTTTCCTCAGGAACCTTTGGATGCTGCTATTCAGAAGATTTCACCAGAATTATTCGACCAGTATGAGATTTTTAAATCACGTGAACTCTTGCTAGAATGGTCACCAAAGAATGTTCATAAGGCGACAGGGTTAGCCAAACTGATTGAACACTTAGGGATTGACCAAAGCCAAGTTATGGCCTGTGGAGATGAGGCTAATGACCTTTCGATGATTGAGTGGGCCGGACTCGGTGTCGCTATGCAAAATGCTGTGCCGGCAGTCAAGGCAGTGGCAAATGTGGTAACACCAATGACTAATGACGAAGAAGCTGTCGCCTGGGCAATTGAAAAATATGTACTGAAGGAGAACTAAAGCATGGGATTATTTGACCGTTTATTTGGTAAAAAAGAAGAACCTAAGATTGAAGAAGTTGTCAAAGAAGCTTTGGAAAACTTGGACCTTACTGAACCTGACGAGGAAGTTGCAGAACCTGTAACCGAAAAAGCTACTGTGAAAGATAGTGAAGAAAGCATCAAAAGCTCAGATGTTGAGGAAACTTATTCTGCAGAAGTCAGTGATTCTGAACAACAAGAAGAACTCGCAGAAGACACAGCTCCAGAACCAGTTGAACCAGTAGAAACTCCTCAAGAAGAAAGAAATCAAGTTGAAGAAGTAACTGAATGCCATTGTTGTCAGGAAGAGTCAGAATCAACTGAAGTTTTAGAATCTGAAGATAGCTCTCAAGAGCTATCAGAGATTGCTACAGAAGAACTAGATTCACTACTTGAAGAAACTCCTCAATCGGAAACGACTCATATTGAAGAAGTGACTTCAAGTGATAGTTCTGATGATGTTGCAAACCAACCTCAAACAGATGAAACAGAAGTAGAAATTACTGAAGAAGTGGAAACAGGGGAAGAAATCAAGGAAACCCCTCAGGTCGAAGAGACTGTCCAAGAAAAATATGACCGTAGTCTCAAAAAAACACGTACGGGATTTGGTGCTCGTTTGAATGCTTTCTTTGCTAATTTCCGCTCAGTAGATGAAGAATTTTTTGAAGAGCTAGAAGAACTCTTAATTATGAGTGATGTTGGTGTTCAAGTAGCTTCAAATCTTACGGAAGAATTGCGTTATGAAGCCAAGCTCGAAAATGCCAAGAAACCCGAGGCTCTTCGCCGAGTCATTATCGAAAAATTAGTGGATCTTTATGAAAAAGATGGCAATTACAATGAGAGCATTAACTTCCAAGATGGTTTGACAGTCATGCTCTTTGTAGGTGTCAATGGTGTCGGTAAAACAACTTCTATCGGAAAATTGGCACACCGCTACAAACAGGCTGGCAAGAAAGTCATGTTAGTTGCGGCAGATACCTTCCGTGCTGGTGCGGTAGCTCAGCTAGCAGAATGGGGACGTCGTGTCGATGTGCCTGTTGTAACAGGCCCAGAAAAAGCTGATCCAGCTAGTGTTGTCTTTGATGGGATGGAACGGGCAGTAGCAGAAGGTGTTGACATTTTGATGATTGATACAGCTGGCCGTCTGCAAAACAAGGAAAACTTGATGGCAGAGTTGGAAAAAATTGGCCGTATCATCAAACGTGTTGTACCAGAAGCACCTCATGAAACCTTCTTAGCTCTTGATGCGTCAACTGGGCAAAACGCTCTTGTACAAGCTAAAGAATTCTCAAAAATCACTCCTGTTACAGGGATTGTCTTAACCAAGATTGATGGAACTGCTCGAGGTGGGGTTGTTCTTGCTATCCGTGAGGAACTCAATATCCCTGTTAAGTTGATTGGTTTTGGTGAAAAAATCGATGATATTGGTGAGTTCAACTCAGAAAACTTTATGAAGGGTCTTTTAGAAGGTCTACTATAAAAAAGAAAATCCTGCAAGAATTCTTGCAGGATTGTTTTTGATTATTCTAGTCGACCATCCTTACGATAGGCGATATCAGGTTGCCAAGTCCATTGAGCTCCATATTTTTCAAGTAAATCAAAGCTAGCTTGAGGCCCCATTGTACCAGCCTTGTAGTCATGAAGTGGAGCACCGTTTTCAGCCCAAAGTTTCTCAATACGGTCAATCAATTTCCATGATGCACTCACTTCATCCCAGTGGCTAAAGTTTGTTGAGTTATTGTTCAAAACATCATAGATCAGTTTTTCGTAAGGATCTGGTGAAGCACCTGTTGCAGTCGCATCTGTTCGATAGTCAAGCGAATTTGGCGCAAGGCTAAACTCTTCCCCAACCTTCTTACCGTTAAGGCTAAGAGAGAATCCTTCCGTTGGTTGGATGTAGATGGTAAGCACATTCGGTGCTAGGGGTTCTCCAAAAATGGAATCCATTTGTTTGAAGACAATGTTTACGTGTGTTCCTTTTTCAGTGAGGCGTTTACCTGTACGGAAGAAGAAAGGTACATCACGGAAGCGGTCGGTATCTACAAAGAAGGCGCCTGAAGCAAAGGTTTCTGTCATAGATTCAGGGTCAACATTTGGTTCGCTACGGTAGGAAATGTACTTCATGCCATCAACTTTACCAGAACGATATTGACCACGGATGAAGTGCTCTTTTAATTCTTCATTTGAAGGGTGGTAAAGGTTCTTGAAGACTTTAATTTTCTCAGCGCGAATGTCATCCTTTGTAAAGCTTGCAGGCTTATCCATGGCCAAGAGTGATAGAAGTTGAAGGGTATGGTTTTGCACCATATCACGAAGGGCACCTGACTTATCATAGTAGCCTCCACGCTCTTCAACACCGAGGCGTTCTGCAAATGTAATCTGAACATTATCGATGTGCTCACGATTCCAAACATTCTCAAAAATCATATTGGCAAAGCGAACAGCAAAGATACTTTGAATCATTTCTTTACCAAGATAGTGGTCGATACGGTAAATTTGCTCCTCGTCAAAGGTAGCAAGAAGTTCATCATTGAGTTGTTTAGCAGTAGCATAGTCTGTACCGAAAGGTTTCTCGACGATCAAACGTTCAAAACCTTTTCCGTCTACGATTTGCTCTGACTTGAGGTGTTTAGCGATAGTACCAAAGAATTGTGGAGCCATAGAGAGGAAGAAGAGCTTGTTATAATCAGTTTGGTATTTTTCGTTTAATTCAGCCTGAAGTTTGCGTAATTCGATGTAGTGCTCGGTGTCATTAACATCGTGACTTTGATAGTAAAAATGGCTAGCAAAAGCTTGAGCCTCTTCCACGCTATCAGCCAAGTCAAGAATGGATTCGACTACAACAGACTCAAAATACTCCTTACTCCAAGGTCTGCGAGCAGTTCCGATAACAGCAAAATGATCAGACAAATTGCCTGATTTGTAAAGTCTAAAAAGTGAAGGGTAGAGCTTGCGTTTAGCTAAATCTCCACTAGCACCGAAAATTGTAACAATAACTTTTGATGACATCCAACTACCTAATTTCTATTTACTTTCCTAGTTATTCTATGCATGAGGAACCCTCATTTTCATACCCTTTATTTTATCATAATTTTCTAAAAAATCCAAAAATCCAATACAAGTAAGAAAAAAACTGCAAGGTTTTCCTTGCAGTCTTTTTAAGCATTGAGGACCTTGTCCAAAAATTCTTTTAGACGCGGATGTTGTGGGTTATCAAAGATTTGGTCTGGTGTACCATCTTCTAGGAATTCACCATCTGCGGTAAAGATTACACGATTGGCAACCTTGCGAGCAAATCCCATTTCGTGGGTTACGATGATCATGGTCATACCTTGTTCTGCCAATTCCTTCATAACGTTTAGAACGTCACCGACCATCTCAGGGTCAAGGGCAGAAGTTGGCTCGTCAAAGAGCATGATATCAGGGTTCATTGCTAAACCGCGGGCGATAGCCACACGTTGTTTTTGTCCACCTGATAGGCTTTCAGGATTAGCATTAGCCTTATCAGCAAGACCAACTTTTTCAAGAAGTTCCATCCCCAATTTTTCAGCTTCAGCTTTAGTCATCAATTTATGCTCAATTGGTGCAAAAGTAATATTTTCAAGGACAGACATGTGTGGAAATAGATTAAAGTGTTGAAAAACCATTCCGACATTTTCACGAACGTGGTCCACGTTGGTTGCTTTATCCGTCAAATCATAACCATTAACTGTAATATGACCTTTTGTACCTTCCTCGAGGAGATTTAAGCTACGCAAGAAAGTTGACTTACCTGAACCAGAAGGTCCAATGATACAAACAACATCTCCTTCATAGAATTTTGCTGAGATTCCTTTAAGGACTTTGTTTTTACCATATTGTTTATGTAAATTATCGACATCGATTTTTAATTTAGCCATTATTGAATCCTCTTTTCTAAGCGTTTTGCAAGTCTAGTTAGAAGAGTGATAATCACAAGGTAAAAGACTGCGAGAATTGCATACATTTTGAAACTTTGGTAGTTACGAGCAATGATAATCTTACCAGTTTGGAAGAGTTCTACCAGACCGATTGCAGATACGATCGTTGTATCTTTCAATGCGATAACAAATTGGTTGACGAAGTTTGGCAGCATGAGTTTGGTTGCTTGAGGTAAGACAATCTTACGCATGGTTTTTCCATATGAAATACCAAGACTGCGACTAGCTTCCATTTGTCCAACTGGTACAGCCTTAATACCTCCACGAACAATTTCAGCGATGTAGGCTGCTGAGTTTAGCGAGAGGGCGATTGTACCAGCAACAAAGTCGTTGATTGGACTTTGCTGACCTGTAAGAGATTCGATAAAGTTAGGAACTCCCCAGAAGATAAAGGCAGCAAGAATCATCAATGGAATACCACGAATCACATCGACAAAGATTTCTGAAATCAAACGAAGAGATTTGTAAGGACTGACGCTAAACATTCCAAAGATAATTCCGATAAAAATCGCAATTGTAAATGAAAGAAGTGCTAAGGCTAGCGTAATACCAAGACCGTTCAGAAGTTGTTTGTAGTTGTTTTTCAACAAGCCCCAGATAGTTGTTTCATTAGCGGTTGAACTTGTAGTAGTAGAATCGCTAGCTAGATACTTATCAAGGATCTTTTGGAATTCTCCATTTGCCTTAAGGTTTGCAAGTCCCTTGTTGAACTTCTCTAGCAATTCTGGATTGCTTCCTTTTTTAACTGCAAAGGCAGTTTCACCAATTGGTGTACCAGCGATTGGTGTTTTTAATTTTTTTCCTTGACTGATAGAATATTTAATAACAGGTTCGTCATCCATGACGGCATCAATTGAACCGGTATTTAAACTATCATACATAGAAGCAGCATCCGAAAAAGTTTTGATTTTATAACCGTATTTACTTTGGTTCTCGTTTAAGAAGCTTTGTGAAGCAGTACCATTTTTCACACCTACAGTCTTACCGTTCAAATCTTCATAAGAAGAAATGGTACTTGATTCTTTAACACCAAGAATAGTATTTGCTGTATAGTAAGAATCAGAGAAATCAAAAGTTTCTTTACGAGCATCAGTCACTGACATACCTGCAATGATACCGTCTGCTTGTCCAGATTGGACTGCGTTAATAGCAGCATCAAAACCAGGGTTGGTAATCTCGATTTCAAAACCTTGGTCTTTAGCAATATCCTTGATTAGATCCATATCGATTCCAGTGTATTGGTTGCTTGAGTCCTGGAAAACAAATGGTGCAAAAGAGGAGTCACTGGCAATGACGTACTTTGTTTTCTCAGTATCAGCTTTTACTAGTCCTAATGAAAAAATAGGAAATAAAATAAGCAAAGAAGCTAGAATTTTTTTCTTCATGTAATGTCTCCTTTCAAGATATTTTCAAATTATAGCAGAAAAGAAACATATTGGCAAATTTAAACTCTATTCATGTTAGAAAATATAACATAAGATGCAAATGAAGGAAAAGTTGAGAAGCAGTAAGTCAGTCTTTTTTATGGTAAAATAGAAGGATAGAAAATGTGTATGAGGCTATTATGATTAATCGAATTACAGACAACAAATTTAAACTGGTATCCAAATACCAACCTTCTGGGGATCAACCGCAAGCTATTGAACAGTTAGTAGATAATATCGAGGGTGGTGAGAAGGCGCAAATCCTGATGGGAGCGACTGGTACGGGGAAGACCTATACCATGAGTCAAGTCATTGCCCAAGTCAATAAACCAACTCTAGTCATTGCCCACAATAAAACTCTTGCAGGGCAACTATATGGGGAGTTTAAGGAATTTTTCCCAGAAAATGCAGTTGAGTACTTCGTATCTTACTATGATTATTACCAGCCAGAGGCCTATGTGCCGTCGAGCGATACCTACATCGAAAAAGATAGTTCAGTCAACGATGAGATCGATAAACTTCGGCACTCAGCAACATCAGCTTTGTTGGAGCGTAATGATGTTATTATTGTGGCTTCTGTTTCTTGTATTTATGGTTTGGGTTCTCCTAAGGAATACGCTGATAGTGTAGTAAGTCTCCGCCCAGGACTTGAGATTTCTCGTGACAAACTGCTTAATGATTTGGTGGACATTCAGTTTGAGCGCAATGACATTGATTTTCAGCGTGGAAGATTCCGTGTACGTGGGGATGTGGTGGAAATTTTCCCAGCCTCTCGTGATGAGCATGCCTTTCGTGTTGAGTTCTTCGGGGATGAGATTGACCGCATTCGTGAGGTTGAAGCTCTAACTGGTCAAGTTCTGGGCGAAGTGGATCATTTGGCGATTTTCCCAGCCACTCACTTCGTGACCAATGATGACCATATGGAAGTAGCTATTGCTAAGATTGAGGCTGAATTGGAGGAGCAGTTAGCACTCTTTGAGAAGGAAGGTAAGCTCCTCGAAGCGCAACGCTTGAAACAGCGAACAGAATACGATCTCGAGATGCTTCGTGAGATGGGCTATACAAACGGCGTTGAAAACTACTCCCGTCACATGGATGGACGGAGCGAAGGAGAGCCACCGTACACCCTTCTTGATTTCTTCCCTGATGATTTTTTGATTATGATTGATGAGAGCCACATGACCATGGGGCAAATCAAGGGCATGTATAATGGAGACCGTTCTCGTAAGGAGATGTTGGTTAATTATGGTTTCCGTTTGCCATCTGCCTTGGATAATCGTCCCCTTCGTCGTGAAGAGTTTGAAAGTCATGTTCACCAGATCGTTTATGTTTCAGCGACACCTGGTGATTATGAACACGAGCAGACTGATACCGTTATTGAACAAATCATTCGTCCGACTGGTCTTTTGGATCCAGAAGTGGAAGTGCGCCCAACTATGGGACAGATTGATGACCTCTTAGGTGAAATCAATGCCCGTGTTGAAAAGAACGAACGGACCTTTATTACAACCTTGACCAAGAAAATGGCTGAAGACTTGACTGACTACTTCAAAGAAATGGGGATTAAGGTCAAATACATGCACTCAGATATCAAGACTTTGGAGCGGACAGAGATTATCCGTGACCTGCGTTTAGGAGTCTTTGATGTCTTGGTCGGAATTAACCTCCTTCGTGAAGGGATTGATGTTCCAGAAGTTAGTCTAGTTGCTATTCTTGATGCGGATAAGGAAGGTTTCCTTCGTAATGAGCGTGGACTCATTCAGACCATCGGTCGTGCTGCCCGTAATAGCGAGGGGCATGTCATCATGTATGCAGACACGATGACTCAATCTATGCAAAAAGCCATCGATGAAACAGCTCGTCGTCGGAAAATCCAGATGGCCTATAATGAAGAACACGGTATCGTGCCACAAACGATTAAGAAAGAAATCCGAGACTTAATCTCTGTAACCAAGGCAGTTGCCAAGGAAGAAGACAAGGAAGTCGATATCAATAGCCTCAATAAACAAGAACGTAAAGAACTGGTAAAGAAACTGGAAAAACAAATGCAAGAAGCTGTCGAAGTGCTTGACTTTGAACTAGCAGCTCAGATTCGTGATATGATGCTGGAAGTCAAGGCGTTGGATTAGATAGGAAAGAAGAATGAAGATTATCATTAAAACAATGGAAACTCCTGAAGAGATAGAAGGAAAATCTCTCGTTCATTGGCAAACGTGGAGAGAGGCTTATGACGATCTTTTACCCGCGGATTTTCAGGAGACGATGACTTTAGAAAAATGTCGATTCTTTAGTCAAAAATATCCAGAAAATACCTTGATTGCGATGGATGGAAAGAAGGTCGTTGGATTTATCAGCTATGGAAATAACCGTGATGAGACCATTCAAGCTGGTGAAATCATTGCCTTATATGTTTTAAAAGATTACTATGGAAAAGGTGTGAGTAAACAGTTAATGCATGCCGCATTTGTTGCTCTTGATCAATTCTCTGAAATTTATTTATGGGTATTGAAAGATAATAAGCGAGCCATTGCTTTCTATCAAAAAATGGGTTTTACTTTTGATGGCCAAGAAAAAATACTTGAACTTGGAAAACCTGTTAAGGAATTGCGGATGATGTGTTCTTCAAATAAAAATTCCTAAAGGATGTATCTATCAATCTTTGAACCATTATCAATTAATCTAGTAAAAAATAAAAGAGATAGAATGAACCAAAGAAATGAAGGAGAAGACGAATGAAGATTTTAGTCATAAATGGACACCCTGATAAGGAAAGTTACTGTCAGGCTATTTTTCAAACCATTGTAGGAAATCTTGACTCAGGGCGCCATGAACTTGAAGTCATCAACCTTAATGAAGAGGACTTTGATCCTGTTTTACGTTATGGCTATCGAAAACGTATGGAAGAAGATTCTTTTATCCTTCGTTCCCAAGAATTAATCCAGTGGGCGGATCACCTGATCTTTGTTTATCCCATCTGGTGGAGTAGTATGCCGAGCCTTATGAAGGGCTGGATTGATCGGGTATTTACACCGGGGATTGCATACTCAGCCAATGACCAAGGAAGTTTTATTTGGAATTACCTTAGAGGTAAGCAGTTTAAAAAGTTATTAAAAGGGAAAACAGCCAGTATTTACGCAACCTCCATGGCGCCTACTTGGTGGTACAAAATCTTTTCGGGTCCTATCAACATTCCAGATAGCTATGGCATCTCTGTTTTGAAAAATGCCGTCTTGAACCACTGTGGGATTAAAACCAAGCGCGTGTGCGTACTAGGTGAAGTTGGACGGGATGTGAATACAGCAAGTATGCGTGAAGAGCATCTCCGAAAAGTAGCAGAAGAAGTTAAAAAATTATCATGAAACAAGATAATAAGAGACAAAAAGCATTAAAAAAACATCATAAAACTAAGCAAAAGGCTGACCTACTAGATTGAGTGAATTTGTGGTTTGTTGAACATTCAACAATTGCCTATATTCTTGATACAAGCGTTTTGTTATTTTCTGCATTTTGCAAAAATGTTTTTGTATCTTAACGGTATTGCTTTTGTACTTCAGTTAACGATTGGGATTACATCTAAGAGAGGATTGTTCGTTCTTCCAATTTGGAATATAAATGATCGCTACATTTGGTTTCCTATTCTTACTTATGTAATCTTCTTTCTAGTGTCCGTTCTAATTCTTGATAATAAAAAGAGAGAAGAAAATGGGGAAAATTCACTCAAATGAAAAATCATAAAAGAAAATTAAAAAGGAAAAAGAAATTATCCAGGGTAGAGAAGTTCAATCTGTGGTTAGAGTCTCACAAGCTATTGGCCTTTTTTGTGGATTTTACGGTTTACCTAGTATTAGTAGGAATAGTATGTATTGTTTTTAGTCAAGTTATCCTTCTTCCGAATCCTTATAATCAAATTAATTATATGTCTCCGCTCTACTGTAATATCATTTTGATATTTGCTAGGTTCTATGCTTATTATCTGCGAGAGGTTTGTTCAACTAAGAAAAATTTTAAAGATTACCTGGAACCCTTTCTATATATCAACAGTTTTGTTTTTATAACACATTTGATTTTTGGATTCCATACCCCACGACTACGAATTCCATCTCTCTTATCCCTAGATCACCGCTATATTTGGTTTCCAATAACAACCTATCTGGTCTTTTTTACCATACCTGCTTTAACGATATTGTTTATGAAATATATTGAAAAGAAAAGGAGTCAATCATGATGAAACATTTAACTGTATTTAGAATTATTTACCTTTTGTTCCTGCTATTTGCCCTAATTCATTTTGTCCTAGGTTTATTTGGTTTAGCTTTTACCCCAGTTTTGTGGAATATCTGGTTCTTTGGTCTCTGCTTAACCCTATTTATCCATCCATGGACTATCTTCTATAAATCTAGAATCTTTCAATGGCATCATTTGATTTTTCAAGCTCTCAGTGGTTTTTTTGCACTTTTAATCTGGTTGATGATATTCTTTTTCCTATCTTTCATTCCAGACTCATCGATTCCTGTCAGTATAGACTATCAAGTTAATACTAAAGACAAGGAGATAAGGATTAATAGAGGATCTTTTCTGGATGATATTCGAGAATATCACGACTGGATTAATCCCTTGATTATGAAGTCTAAAATTAAATATATGATAGAGAATTAAAGATTAGAAAGTGAGTCCTATGTCCCGAGCACAATTAACCATTCTTACCAATATTTGTATGATTGAAGATCTAGAAAAGCAGCGCGTGGTTATGCAGTATCGTTCACCCGAAAGCAACCATTGGTCTGGCTATGCCTTTCCAGGAGGCCATGTTGAAAATGGAGAGGCTTTTGCTGAATCTGTTATTCGTGAAATATACGAGGAAACAGGTCTGACAATCCAAAATCCTCAACTGGTCGGCATTAAAAATTGGCCACTAGATACAGGTGAGCGCTACATTGTCTTTTGTTACAAGGCGACTGAATTTACGGGTACTCTCCAGTCCTCTGAAGAAGGAGAAGTGTCCTGGGTACAAAAAGACCAGATTCCAAATTTGGAACTGGCCTATGATATGTTACCTTTGATGGAGATGATGGAATCTCCAGACAAGTCTGAATTTTTTTATCGTCACCGTACAGAAGACGGATGGGAAAAGGAAATATTCTAATCTTTGACTAAATAACCTAGCTGATCCAAGGCCTTCTCGATATAGAGGAGGTCTTGTTTGCTTTCAGCCTCAACCAAATGGTAGTGTATTCCATCTGTTAATTCTGATAGGGGGCGAAAATCTGAAGAATTTGCTTGGTTTAAAAAGTGTTCTACATCTCGTCTACAACTCAACTTAAGAAGGGTTTCGATTTCTCCGTATACTGGATGGTCGATAAGAATATTCTGCACTCGTCCGCCGTTATCAACGATAGCAAGAAGTTCTTGTTCCATATCCTCCTCTTTATGTTTGACTTTAAAGAGTTTGTGAACAAAAGGATTGGTTTTATTTTCTTTATAAATATAGCCACGATTGGTTGATAGGATAGGAGCTCCATTGGCACGAAGAAGAGCAATATCTTGTACGATAATTTGCCGAGTCACATGAAAATGTTCTGCTAAACTCTGACCATTTAGTGGCTTTTGAGCTTCTTTTAAGAGTTGAATAAGCGATTCTTTGCGGTCTTTAGTCATGATTTACTTTCTTAATGGCGTTTTTTTAAAGCTTTATAAACAGCTAATGCCAAGTAATAGTCTATCATACTATGAACAATAGTTCCAAACCCAACTAATACAAACAAGACATAGAACATATTTTTTAGGTCTGTTCCTGTAGTAGCATAAAAGATGATACAAGCCAATACTTCAGCAATAGCGTGAATCAAACCAAGCACAAAGTTAAAAATCAAGGAAGATTTTGCGTTATCTAAGGTTTGCGGAAATTTTTGAAGATAGAAAGCACCTAGCGTCCCAAAGAAAATGTGAGAGAAAGCCCGAAGTACGATGACAATCGGATAACCAGCTAGGAGGAAACCAATACTAGAGGCGACGATGACAAATATAGCCATCCATGGAGAGAGAAACATAGCAATAAAAATAGCTACATGACTTCCTAAAGTGTAAGAAGCAGGGGGGATAATAAGTTTAAAAGGCATTACCATGGGAATCAAAATAGCGATAGCTGTCAATAATGCGGTTACAGTCATGAACTGGGTTTTCTTTTGTGTATTCATAATAACTCCTTTTTATCTGTATATACAGTTGTATAGTACACTAAAATTTTAAACTAGTCAAGGAGCAAATTGCATTTCTGGAGAAAAATCGTTAAAATATAGTAAATAAACTTATAAAAGTGGAGAGTTGAGATGGTAGATATTCTTTACCCGATTTTTGTCATTTATTATACATCAAAGCTGAAGAAAACAGGATTACGAGTATCAAAATTTACTACATTTACTGCCTATAGTTTCTTGATGATTTCTTTAGTTCGAATTGCTTTTGGCTCACTAGCACTAATTGTTTTTAGTATACCCATTTTCGGTTTTCTATATTTTAGAGCGATAGGAGTGATTCTCTTTCACATTAGTATTATTTATGGAATGATCTTGCTTTTCTTGTCATTAACACTATTCTTAGACAGTCAAAAATCTAATCAAGATTTTCAAATCATACAAAAGACTCCATTTTTATCTCATGTACTCATGTTAGCCTTTCATGCGCTCTTAATCTACACAGACTTAGTTCCAATTCTTTCCATTCAATGATAAAATCCAAAGATGTTCTTCAAAATAGCAAAGAATAGGTGAAAATTGAGAGTGTAAAAAGAACTGAATTGTTTATTTCTTTTAAAAAAAAATTTTTTCAAAAAATACTTGTTTTGAAATGATAGATGTGGTATACTTATAAATGGTTTGAAAAAACTGCCTAAGACAGTAGGGGAGCTCGACTCATAAGAATCCTACCGAGGACAAAACGTATCCATTATATGAAGCGTATTGTACTTTCGTGTCTAGGTTTGGGCGCGTTTTTCTTTTGGAAAAATTCCCCAAGCAAAATAATTACGGAGGTGAACACACTAATGAGTAGTGAAGCAATTATTGCTAAGAAAGCGGAATTAGTAGACGTAGTAGCTGAAAAAATGAAAGCTGCTGCATCAATCGTCGTTGTAGACTCTCGTGGTTTGACAGTTGAACAAGATACAGTTCTTCGTCGCGAGCTTCGTGGAAGCGAAGTTGAGTTTAAAGTGATTAAAAACTCAATCTTACGTCGTGCAGCTGAAAAGGCTGGTCTTGAAGATCTTGCATCTGTTTTTGTTGGACCATCTGCAGTAGCATTTTCTAACGAAGATGTTATCGCACCAGCGAAAATCTTAAACGACTTTGCTAAAGACGCTGACGCACTTGAAATCAAAGGTGGTGCAATCGAAGGCGCTGTCGCATCAAAAGAAGAAATTGTTGCTCTTGCAAGTCTTCCAAGTCGCGAAGGACTTCTTTCTATGCTCCTTTCTGTACTTCAAGCGCCAGTGCGCAACGTTGCTCTTGCAGTCAAAGCGGTTGCAGACAACAAAGAAGACGCAGCTTAATCTTAAGCTACGCAACGTAGCCTAGCTACAAAAAATATAAAAATTAAAATTTAAACTTATTTGGAGGAAATAACAATGGCATTGAACATTGAAAACATTATTGCTGAAATTAAAGAAGCTTCAATCCTTGAATTGAACGACCTTGTAAAAGCTATCGAAGAAGAATTTGGTGTAACTGCAGCTGCTCCTGTAGCTGTTGCTGCAGCTGGTGCTGCTGACGCTGGTGCTGCTAAAGACTCATTCGACATCGAATTGACAGCTGCTGGTGACAAAAAAGTTGGCGTTATCAAAGTTGTACGTGAAATCACAGGTCTTGGACTTAAAGAAGCTAAAGAACTTGTTGATGGTGCACCAGGTGTCATCAAAGAAGGTGTTCCAGCTGCTGAAGCTGAAGAACTTAAAGCTAAATTGGAAGAAGCTGGAGCTTCAGTTACTCTTAAATAAGAGGCATATACCAATTAGAATTCGGAATACTATAGTATCAGCCTTTTAGAATCGTGAACACATTTTAGAAACTGATAAATTAATTTAGTTTCCTGCCAAAAACCCTACCAAAAATTAATTTGGCAGGGTTTTTCTTTTTAATAAAATTATTTTGGAGAACAGTTGAATATTGTTCTCCTTTTTTTATTTTCTGGAGGGAAAATGACAAAAGAATTACAATCATCACGCTATATTGTCATTTCATTTTTAGTACGTGAAATGGGAATTGACATTGTTGAAGCAATATCTCTTATGTCTGAATTAGAAAAAAGTGGCTTGGTTCGATTGGAATCAAATGGAGATTTAATACTCAAAGAACTTGGAGGAGCGCTATGAAACGAATTACCGCAAATCAATACCAAACTTCAGAACGGTATTATAAATTACCTAAAATTCTTTTTGAAGATGAGAAATATATGGATATGAAACTAGAAGTAAAGGTGGCTTATTCTATTTTAAAAGATCGTTTAGAATTATCTCTCAATCGTGGTTGGATAGATGAAGAAGGCGCGGTTTATTTAGTATTTTCTAATTCTAAACTGATGAGGCTGTTAGGTTGTTCGAAGTCAAAATTACTGTCCATCAAAAAAACTCTTAAAGAATATGACTTAATTGATGAAGTTCAACAGTCTTCAAGTGAGAAAGGAAGACTAGCTAATAAGATTTATTTAGGAGAATTATCTTCTACCCCAGTAGGTAATTCAAACAGGCCTAGTGTTAATAAAAGACTAGGGCAGGTTGAAAATGAAACGGCCCCCGTCTCATATTCAGCCCCTAGTGAGACTGAAGTTAGTGAGACTAAATATAGTGAGACTGATTCTTTATTTACTGAGGATGAGGAGGATAGGAATACTCATCCTATCTTGAAAAGAAAAGTAGAAAAGGTCACAAAATATGATCGAGATTATATTTGGGGATTGGTAAAAAATCAATTTAGACGAGAAGGTTTTTCTGAAACAGCCAGTGAAATTGCTATGAGTGATTTTGAGAGAATCTATCAGTATGCTCTTGACAATGTTCGCTTTGTTAGACGAGCGGAAGCACTTGCTGAATTTGTGTTTAACGGCTTGTATTCTGTTTGGAATAACCGTGTTAGAAAAGGAGGTGGTTAAATGTCGCCAATCGAGTGGATATTAGTTATGCTCATTTTCATTTCAAGTGGTATAACTCTTTGGACATTGATTGTCGATCAGAAAGGGGTGATCCAGAAATGAGATTTATTGATTTATTTTCAGGTATAGGTGGATTTCGGCTTGGAATGGAAAGTGTTGGACACGAGTGTATTGGATTTTGTGAGATTGATAAATTTGCTAGAGAATCTTATAAGTCCATTTTTCAAACGGAAGGAGAAATTGAATTTCATGACATACGAGATGTTTCAGATGACGAATTTAAAAAACTTAGAGGGAAAGTCGATATCATCTGTGGGGGATTCCCTTGTCAAGCATTTTCAATCGCAGGAAGACGATTGGGATTTGAAGATACTAGAGGAACTTTGTTCTTTGAAATTGCTCGGGCGGCCAAACAAATCCAACCACGTTTTCTTTTTCTTGAAAATGTTAAAGGCCTACTCAATCACGATAAGGGACGGACGTTCACCACAATCCTTACCACACTTGATGAGTTGGGGTTTGATGTTGAGTGGCAGGTGCTTAACAGTAAGGATTTCGGCGTTCCCCAAAACAGAGAGAGGGTGTTTATTATCGGACATTCTAGAAAGAAAAGTACCAGACTCTTATTTCCTTTCAGACGAGAAGGTCAAGCAACTAACTCTGAGATTTTAAAAACATTAGGGAATTTGAATCCATCAAAAAGTGGAATGAGCGGTAAAGTCTATTATTCAGAAGGTCTTGCGCCAACCTTAGTTCGTGGAAAAGGAGAAGGATTTAAGATTGCGATTCCTTGCATTACACCAGATAGATTAGACAAGAGACAAAATGGTAGACGCTTTAAGGAAAATCAAGAGGCGATGTTTACTTTAAATACTCAGGATCGTCATGGTATTGTCGTTGTTGGAGATTTACCAACTAGCTTTAAGGAAACTGGTCGAGTTTATGGAAGTGAGGGGTTATCTCCAACACTGACTACAATGCAAGGTGGAGATAAAATTCCCAAAGTACTAATTCCAGAACCAATCAAATTTCTAAAAGTACGGGAAGCAACGAAAAAAGGATACGCTCAAGCAGAAATAGGAGATTCAATTAATTTGGAAAGACCAAGTTCTCAGTATCGTCGTGGTAGAGTTGGAAAAGGTATAGCTAATACGTTAACAACTAGTGGACAAATGGGAGTAGTAGTTGCTAGTTATGAAGGAGAAGATAAACAAGTTTATCATGTAGCCGGTGTATTAATAGATGGACAGTTTTACCGTCTGAGGATACGACGAATCACTCCTAAAGAGTGTTTTCGCTTGCAGGGCTTTCCTGATTGGGCTTTTGAAGCTGCTAGAAAAGTCTCTAGTAATAGTCAGCTCTATAAACAAGCTGGTAATAGTGTAACCGTTCCTGTGATTGCCGCAATCGCAAAGAAATTAAAAGAAATAGAGGAAAAAGATGAAAGCATTAAATAAAGAATCAATACTAGATTGTGATGAATTAGAAACAGAATTACATGATGCAGAAATCAAACAGCTGGATGAACAATTATTTTTGATACCCAATTATCCATGTGAGTTTGAAGTAACATTTTTAGATGATTACCATAAAAAACACAACTACCCACTATTTTATGAGTCCTATCTTCAAAACGTTATGGAATTCCTTGAAAGTCAAGACATAAAGAATGGGGTTGATGCCTTTGTAGATGATCATCAAAATCTCGTTTTTATTTTATATGGACAAGGCTATCGAGCCGAGGGAAAAGAGGGAATACTTACAACCCAAGTAACTGTAAAAGCTTCTGATGAAGATAAGAATCCGATTAACTTCTCAAATTTGTTAGATTCCTTAATTGTCTCAGAATATCAAATGGAACCGAATCTTTTGGAGGTCTCCCATGATTGATCTCTATCTAAGTAAAAATTGTCATAGAAATCAACTTCTTTTGGATTTCTTTCAAAAGTATGGCATAGAGGTATCTTGTCATTCAGTTTCTGAAATGACAAAGGACAAATTAATTGAGATGATGAGCTATTCTTCAGATTGTTTTGAGTTTTTATCTCCCAATTTATTAAGATTTAAGAATCGAGATAACCTCAGATTAACAGATTTCATCGAAATGATATTAAAAAATCCTGAACTAACCATCAGACTTCCTCTTGCGGTTTCAAATAAGCGAGTTTATCCAAATCTGAATCTGGAAGAGGCTAGAGCTTTATTGCCAAGAGATACGAAACAATTGATTTACATGGCACGAACACATTATTTATCTAACTAAAGGAGAAACAATATGGCTGAACGATTTTGGGAGAACTTGTCCATTATTTTGGCTGAAAGAAATATCAGCTGGATTGAGTTAACCAGAAAAATGTTTGCGGGAGAGTTTCACTATCCAAGTGAATTGAATCGTCTGTATCAAAAGATTCGCCACTATAAGATGGAACAACGAATGCCTCAAAGTCCATGGGTAGAAAGGATTGTGCAGGTATTAGATTTAGATTATGAAGATTTATTTCGGAGGTAACTATGAAAAGAATAATTCCAGTTTATATATTCCAACAAGTAAATGTCCTATTGGTATCCCTATACTTACTGAAATTTCTTTGTATCGGTGAGTTAACTATACTACAGATTCTCTATGGAGCGTCGCTCATTTCTTTTTTATGGATGTATGATCAACGAAAACAAGTGGTCAAGGTCAATATGAAAACTAGGATGAAATGGCTTGGTATTGGATTCGTTAGCCTACTGATTATAAGTCTATGTTTTAGTCTGATTCATGCTCAAGGAAGCACGAATCAAGCAAACTTAATTGGGCTTCAACATCAAGTTCCTTGGTTTTCATTTTTATTGTTCTTAATCAATGCGAGTATGGTTGAAGAATTTTTGTATCGAGAAATTTTATGGAACTTGGTTAGAAAATTAGATATTCGAGTTGCTTTGACAAGTGTTTTATTTGCCTTAGTACATCATCCAGGAACCATTCTAGCTTGGTGTTTATATGTTTCACTTGGGATGTTTTTAGGGATGGTGCGCTATAATTCGGACTTATGGGGCAGTATGGGGCTACATTTGGTGTGGAACCTATCAGTCTATGTCTTATTTTTGCTTTAATAATAGCTGTTCTATCTTACGTATGGATTAATTTTGAAATAAAAAAACTAAAAGAATTGATTTTAAAGAAATAAAATGCTAACATATATAGTAGATGTTAGTATTTTATTTCTAAGAAAGGAGAATGATATGGTTGATAAAAGAGAGAAACTGATGAACTCTTTCAATCAGTATGGTTTTTTAACTTTTAAACAAGTAATAGATGAAAATTTACACTACAAAACCTTATTAAAAATGGTTGCAGAAGGAAAAATCGATGCTGAAGAAAAAGGGTTATATCGCTTACCTGATATTTATTTAGATGAGTGGTTTGTCCTTCAGTATCGATTTCCAAAGGGAATCTTTTCTTTGGAGACAGCACTTTGGTTACATGGTTTATCTTTGACTATCCCTTTTAACATGACGATGAGTTTTCCTTATGGTACGAATACCAAAAACATTAAGGAAGCAGATATACGTCCTATTATTTTACGCTCTCACTATAGTGAAGGAATTATTGAAATAGAGCGCCTTCCTGGTCAATTTATTAAAGTTTATGAAGTTGAACGAGTTTTGGTTGAATGTCTAAGACCAGTTCATCAGGTGGATCTTCAAATTATTGCACCAGCGTTTAAAAAATATTTTCAACAAAATAAAATTCATTTACACAAATTATTTTATTATGCCCAGCTATTTAAAGTAACTGATAAGTTACAATCTTATACGGAGGTACTATCTTAATGTTTTCAAATGCGAATAGCTTTAAAGCAAAAATCAAAAACATTTCAAAAGATAAGGGAATTCCAGCTCAACAAGTACAACAACATTATTTAATTGAGCAAGTGTTAAAGCTGATTTCTACTAGTTCTTATAGAGATTCCTTCATTGTAAAAGGAGGGTATCTAATAGGTCAAATGATTGGACTAGATAAGCGAACCACAATGGATTTAGATGTCACTCTGAAGGGAACCGAAATGAGCAGAGAAAATTTGATTCATATCTTTGAAGAGATTCTTTGTTCTAAAACTGATGGATTTTCATTTTCAGTAGATAAGCTAGAACCTATTCGCCAAGATGATGAATATGGAGGATTTTCATTAAAATTAAATGCAACTTTTGATACATTAAAGGAGGTTGTTTTTATTGATATTACTACTGGTGATAAGATCACACCAAGAGAAATTACTTATTCAATGACTTCTATCTTTACTAATGAAAGCATCAAGATATGGACATATAATCTAGAGACTGTACTTGCTGAAAAGTTAGAAACGATCATTAGTAGGGGATTAGCTTCGACACGCCCACGTGATCGATATGATCTTTTCACTTTGTATAAACTTAGAAAAGAAGAGATTAATCTTGAAGTATTAAAAAATGCACTTGAGAATACGGCAGAAAAACGTAAAAGTAAAGATACTATTTATAATTGGGAAGAACAAGTGAGAGGAATTGAAATTTCTGATTATCAGAAAGAGCTATGGATTCGTTATCAACGCCAATTTAAGTATGCTAAAGATATCTCATTTGATAACTCTGTTCAGGTTATTAGGGAAATTATGCAACAAATATTTTAGTACAAAGTAACTCATTCGTAAAGCAGTGAGTTGCTTTTTTTTATTCCAACAACCTCAAAAATGTGATAAAAATTTCAACTACTCTTATCTATAATAAAGCTACCTGTTCTTTGAAAATTGAATCCACTCCGTCTTGATTAGCGTGCCTGTGTAAGTAGGGACTGAGAGTATTTCCCTGTGAAGGGCAACTGGCACAAGACGTGTGTGAGAATTTTCTAACAGACACGGAGTTTATCGTTACCAGACTTAAACGATGCGACAAACTAGATAAAGGAGTTAATCATGAAGGTAGTAAACTTGTATGATTTGAAACAAATGGGAAATAAAGGTGGTTGTACCATCCAATTGATTCATCACTTTCCTTTTGGTATGGGCTTAGGACATCTCAAAAAAGACTACATTGAATTTAAACGTGTTGGTATCGTTGATGGGAAAGCAGTAGAAGTTACTCTTCGAGAACCTTATTCGAGAGATCTACTGCAGGTTGTCAAGTCGATTAAGCAACGTCAGAAATTGATAGCTTATCGTTATAAAGAAGGAAAGCTGCTATTTGTGAAGAAGGAGGCATCAGATGTCCTCTGAACAACAGGAACGAATGGCAGTTCAATATGCTGAGCGTAGTATTTTATTTACTGTCAAAAGTCTTTTAAAGATTCTAGAATGGTCTAGACGTCAGGCTTTAGCACAGGATTCCGCCTATAAGATAGGGGTACAGAAATTAGAAGAATTGCTACAATCTCCCTATGCGATTGATACGATTAATCTGAAAAAAGATTTTTTAGACAAACCAATTGATATAGAGAAATTTAAAGCTTTTTTAGAAAAAGAAGAGATTCCTTTAGCCATCGCTTGGCAAGGGGATTCTCTGCATTTCTACACGAAAGACCGTTCGATTCTAGACAATCATTTAGACCATCTGCTAGAAAAAATGGTTAATGATCCGGAGAAATTAGCTGATTTTACCATGGATAAGTCATTAGACGATGCAATTGATGAGGCTAAATCCCAAATTACCTTTAGACAAGAAGGAGCCGTCAAACAGAAAGAGATGGTGAGATGATGTACAGTAGAAAGAAATTCCTACTATTCTCACTGTTAGGCATCTTACTAGGCTATCTTTTTCATCGTTTGACGCTTTTGTATGATTCCTATACTGGAAATAGCTTAGATAAATGGAGTCGTCTTCTAATGGAAGGTCAAGATGAAGTTCTTCAGTCGCCATGGAATGTTTACTTTACTGGAAAATCAAGTGCCTTTTTTCTACTAGGCTTTGTGATGATGTTGCTGGTTTATCTCTATCTACAGACTGGTAAAAAACAATACCGAGAAGGGGTAGAATACGGGAGCGCCCGTTTTGGAACTCTAAAAGAAAAGAAGCTCTTTTACGGTAAGGAATTTTCTCATGATACGATCTTAGCACAAAATGTTCGTTTGACATTGTTAGATAAAAAACCACCCCAATATGATAGAAATAAGAATATTGCGGTGATCGGAGGTTCAGGAAGTGGGAAAACATTTCGCTTTGTGAAACCCAATCTGATTCAGATGAATAGTTCTAATATTGTAGTGGATCCTAAAGATCATTTGGCCGAGAAAACAGGTAAACTCTTTTTAGAAAATGGTTACCAAGTAAAGGTGTTAGATTTAGTCAATATGAATAACTCAGATGGCTTCAATCCTTTTCGCTATATAGAGACAGAAAATGATTTGAATCGCATGCTGACGGTTTATTTCAATAACACCAAAGGCTCTGGCTCCCGTAGTGATCCATTTTGGGATGAAGCTTCTATGACTTTGGTACGAGCTTTAGCCTCTTACTTGGTCGATTTCTATAACCCACCTAAAACAAGAGAACAGCTCATAGAAGAAAGTCGTTTAAGTCAAAAGGAATACCAAAACTTGTTGAAACGTCAAAAAAAAGAAGTGGAAGAGCGAAAAAAACGAGGGCGTTATCCAAGTTTTGCTGAAATCTCAAAACTCATTAAACACTTATCCAAGGGTGAAAATCAAGAAAAAAGTGTCTTAGAAATTCTATTTGAAAATTATGCTAAAAAGTATGGGACTGAAAATTTTACCATGCGAAATTGGGCAGATTTTCAAAATTATAAGGATAAGACTCTGGATTCTGTTATAGCTGTAACCACTGCTAAATTTGCCCTTTTCAATATTCAAAGTGTCATGGATTTGACCAAAAGAGATACCCTTGATATGAAGACATGGGGCAAGGAAAAATCAATGGTTTACTTAGTTATCCCAGATAACGATAGTACCTTTCGCTTTCTTTCAGCCCTCTTTTTTTCAACCGTATTTCAAACCTTAACAAGACAAGCAGATATTGATTTTAAGGGTCAATTGCCTCTTCATGTGAGAGTCTACTTAGATGAATTCGCAAATATCGGAGAAATCCCAGATTTTGCTGAACAAACCTCAACAGTCCGTTCTCGGAATATGAGTCTCGTTCCTATTCTACAAAATATTGCTCAACTTCAAGGACTCTATAAAGAAAAAGAAGCTTGGAAAACTATTCTTGGGAACTGTGATAGCTTAGTCTACTTAGGTGGTAATGATGAAGATACCTTTAAATTTATGAGTGGGTTACTCGGTAAACAAACCATTGATGTTCGAAATACTAGTCGTTCCTTTGGCCAAACAGGTTCAGGATCCCTTTCTCATCAAAAGATTGCTCGTGATTTAATGACACCTGATGAAGTCGGAAATATGAAACGGCATGAATGCTTGGTCCGAATTGCCAATATGCCTGTCTTTAAAAGCAAAAAGTACAATTCCATTAAGCATCCAAACTGGAAGTACCTAGCCAATCAAGAAACCGATGAACGGTGGTGGAACTATCAAATCAATCCTTTGAATCAAAGACAAGAAAATCATCTTGAAGGCCTTAGAATTCGTGATTTAACTTTTGAATCTAGTTTAAAATAAAAATAGAAAAGAGGAAATAGATGATTACGCATTTTAAAGGTTTTGTTTATGGAGTAGACGCAAGTGCTATGTTTGCACAAGCTATGTCTTTGTTACAGAAAGGATTGATTGCGGTTGGTGCCTTTCTCGTTGTTGTGGGGATTGTCAACCTTGCAACCAACATTAAAGATGGTGGACCAGGTGTTCGAAATGCCATTCTTGAAATTGTCGGTGGAGTTATGGTAGGGGCTGCTGGAGCCTTTGTAACCCAGATTTCAATTTAGGAGGATAAACAATGACATGAATCTAAGTTTAGTCTCACCCTTTGTTTACCTTGCATCTGAAAAAATATCAGCTGAAAATTTATTTGAAGGATTTAATGTAGATTTACAATCTACGGTAGATCTGATTAAATCCCTATCTAGCTACAATCCAACAGTTTGGACTTACATGTCTAGTATTACTAAAAGTGTCATGCAGCCTCTTGGAGTTGCGATTTTATCAGTTGTTCTCATCTTAGAATTTTCGAAGATGGCAAAGAAAATTGCTAACTCAGGTGGAGCGATGACCTTTGAAGCATTAGCGCCGATGTTGATTAGTTATATTATGGTCGCAGTGGTAATTACCAATACTACCGTTATTGTAGAAGCTATCATCGGGATTGCGAGTCACGCCATTGAACAAGTAGCCTCGATTGTGGCTCACGGTGGGGCGAAGTATGATACCATCTCTGGATTAAAAGGATCAGGATTTATTGGCCGTATGATTGTGGGCTTTTTCGCCCTCCTCATTTGGCTTGTTCGGATAGTAAGTGCAGCCATGGTCAATCTTTTGGTATCTATTCGATTTATTCAACTCTACCTTATGATTCCATTTGCCCCTCTTACGATTCCAACATTTTTAAGTGATGAGTGGAAGTCTATTGGTATTGGCTATTTAAAAAATATTATGGTCTATGCGGTACAAGGGGTTCTCATTTTTCTGATTGTTTCTCTTGTTCCTTTGTTTGAATCTGCTGGGAAAATAGCTGTTTCAAATGGTGCAGGAGTCCTGCAATCACTTGCGATTATGTTTGGTAGTTTGGTACAAGCTATCTTACTGATTATTGCCCTCGTTGGTTCTCAACGTACGGCTCGTTCAATCTTAGGTATGTAATTAGATAAAGGCTAGGAAGTAATTGCTTCTTAGCCTTTTTAGAAAGGAAAGTCATGAATACACGTGTCTTTAAAGACATCTCAAAATACCAACACAGGGCTTGGTTAGGCTTCACTACAAGGCAAATCATCTTTGTTTTACCAGCCTTTATTGTCACAATTATTGTTTTGGGCTTGAATCTCTTTTTCTGGCAATTTGGAGATTGGTTTGTTTACGGTTTTGTGTTTGCTTTTACCATCCCCCTAATGCTTTTTGGAGTCTATAAACCCAATGATTTATATTTTGAACATTATTTGAAATACCGTCTTCATTTTGAATTAACGGTTCCCCTACGCACAATTACAGGAAAGAAAGGACCTGAACATGAAAAGAAAATCAAATACATTAAAGAAACAAAAAACTTCAATGACTAATAAAAAGGAAGAAGTTAAAGGGAAAAAAGAGGAAGTGTTACCTTCTACGGCTAATACTCTTTCCTATCAAGCCCTGTATCAAAATGGTCTGATGCAGGTAAAAGAAGATTATTTCTCACAAAGCTACTTACTTGGTGATGTCAATTATCAAACTGTTGGTTTAGAAGATAAGGGCGCAATCATTGAGAAGTATTCTGATTTGATTAACTCTTTAGACGATCAAACCAACTTCCAATTGACCATCTTTAATAAAAGATTGAATTTAGAAAAGTTTAGACAGAGTGTTCTGTATGAGGAAAAAGAAGATGGGTATGATAGCTATCGTAAAGAATTGAATCGGATGATGAATCAGAATTTAGACAGTGGTGAAAATAATTTTTCAGCTGTGAAACTGATTAGCTTTGGTAGAAAGGATTCTAATCCCAAACAAGCCTATCGTTCCTTGTCCCAAATTGGAGAATATTTCAAGAGTGGTTTCTCAGAAATTGATGCTCGATTTGAATCCTTGGCTGGTGAAGAACGTGTCAACTTGTTGGCGGATATGCTTAGAGGAGAACACCATCTTCCTTTTTCTTACCGTGATTTAACGAGATCGGGTCAGACAACTCGTCACTTCATAGCACCTAATCTCTTGGATTTTAAAAACAAGAATTACCTACAAATCAATGACCGCTTATTGCAGATTGTCTATGTGAGAGACTACGGCATGGAATTAGGGGATCAGTTTATTCGAGATCTCATGCAAGGAGATTTGGAATTGATTGTAAGCCTTCATGCTCAAAGTTCGACTAAGGCAGATGCTATGAAGAAACTACGAACAAAGAAGACCTTGATGGAATCCCAAAAGATTGGGGAACAACAAAAACTAGCTCGTACAGGTATCTATTTGGAAAAAGTAGGTCATGTATTAGAAAGCAATATCGATGAAGCTGAGGAACTCTTAAAAACCATGACAGAGACAGGAGATAAACTATTTCAAACAGTCTTCTTGATTGGTGTTTTTGGTCAGGATGAAGAAGAACTCAAACAAGCCCTAGACACGATTCAACAAGTGGCCGGCTCAAATGACCTAATGATTGATAAACTTCCATATATGCAAGAAGCAGCCTTTAATAGTTTGCTGCCATTTGGTTGTGATTTTTTAGAGGGGGTATCACGGAGTTTATTAACGTCCAATGTAGCAGTGAACTCACCTTGGACTTCAGTAGACTTACAAGACCGTAGTGGGAAATATTATGGTATCAATCAAATCTCAAGCAATATTATTACCATTGATCGCAGCCTATTAAATACACCGTCTGGTCTGATTTTAGGAACATCTGGAGCTGGGAAAGGGATGGCAACCAAGCATGAAATTATCACGACCAAAATCAAGGAATCTGGTGAAAATACTGAAATTATCATTGTGGATCCAGAAGCAGAGTACAGTGTTATTGGACGGGCTTTTGGTGGAGAAATGATTGATATTGCGCCAGATTCCAAAACCTATCTCAATGTCCTTGACTTGTCTGAAGAAAATATGGATGAAGATCCTGTAAAGGTAAAATCAGAATTTCTTTTATCCTTTATCGGCAAGTTATTGGATAGGAAAATGGATGGGAGAGAAAAATCGATTATCGACCGAGTCACCAGACTCACCTATCAGTCATTTAAAGAGCCTTCTTTGGAAGAATGGGTTTTTGTCTTGAGTCAACAGCCAGAAGAAGAAGCGCAGAATTTGGCACTTGATATGGAACTGTATGTCGAAGGTTCTCTTGATATTTTTTCTCATAAGACCAATATTCAGACAGGTTCTAATTTCTTAATCTATAATGTTAAAAAGTTAGGAGATGAGCTGAAACAAATCGCTCTCATGGTAGTGTTTGATCAGATATGGAATCGTGTTGTTCGGAACCAAAAATTAGGGAAGAAGACCTGGATTTATTTTGATGAAATGCAGCTTCTCTTACTAGATAAATATGCCAGTGATTTCTTCTTTAAATTGTGGAGTCGTGTCAGAAAATATGGAGCTAGTCCGACTGGGATAACCCAAAATGTCGAAACCTTATTGTTAGATCCAAATGGTAGACGGATTATTGCAAATAGTGAATTTATGATTCTCCTCAAGCAAGCAAAAAATGATAGAGAAGAACTGGTTCAACTCTTAGGCTTGTCAAAAGAACTCGAAAAATACCTTGTCAATCCAGAAAAAGGGGCAGGACTGATAAAAGCTGGTTCCGTTGTCGTTCCCTTTAAAAATAAGATTCCTCAAGGTACTCAATTGTTTGATATCATGAGTACGGATCCTGATAAAATGGCTTCTAATTAAGGGGAAGGTAAATGAAGGATAAAAGAGAAATCATACGTGCCCGAAAGGCATTTAGAAGAAGCCTAAAAGATGAGAAAAAATTCTTGAAAAAAGGAAAGAAGGAGGTGAGGAAACAGAAAAAAGATTCCGCTGTATTGGATGAAAAAGCATGGAAAAAAGAGATAAAAGAAAAGCTAGAGGAGATGAGAGAAGTTTCAAAGGAGAGAGTAAGACAAGCAAATGAAGATTACAATCATATTCTTCAAAATAGTCCTCCATCTCTTTTGAATCGGAAAGAATTAAGAGACAGACGATTGCCTCATGCTAGGAAACGATTGAAAATAGCCAAGAAGCAATTTAGAGAAGCCAAGGTAGAAGCAAAAGAAGAAAGAAAAGAGAGTCGTAAAGAAAGAAAAACCAATCAAAAATTTCTCTACGGTCAGGAATCGAAACAAAAATCTAATTTTTTCTTTCAAGGGAAGAGTTTAGAAGAATTAAAAGCTAAGAAAGAAGTCAAGGCTGCTAAAGAAAATTTAAAATCTACTAAACAAGCCTATAAGTCCAAAAAAGTCAGTAGGAAAGCCAAAACTTTTCTTTATGTCCTTGGACGTGAAGGTGGAGAGTTAGCTTCAGAAAATGAAGATTTAGAAGGCTATCGCACACTTCAAGAGACCATTAGAAAAGGGAAACGCTACAGTCGGCTTTCTTATAATCTTGGAAAAGCTAGTGTCAAAACAGGACAAGCAACAGGTCGTTTTACCAAGAAAAGACTGACCAACACAAAAGAGCGATACCATCATTTTAAGGATGGAAAAGGATGGAAACTAGCGAAAGATAATCCTAGTTCCTTTAAAAATCGGTTTCGAAAATTAAAGAAACAAGGTCTTACAAGTGTCCGAAATATCTATCAAAAACTAAAAGCAGCCTTTTCCTTCTTTACATTTGCGGCTGGAAATCCTGTAACTTGGATAGTTGGAGGATTAGTCTTTCTTCTCTTATTTATGATGAGCTTCTTTTTAGGATTTTCATCTGCTGGTTTGATTCAACAAGATGAATTTGAATTAACAAATGCTTATACCCACCTAACTTGGGAAGACGCAGAACATACTCGAACAAATGACAAAGGAATTACTTATTACACAAAAGTTGATGATGTGATGGGGTATATGAACTTTAAATTCCATGACTATGAGTTACACAAACCAGTTCACTTATTTAGTTCAGAAACTTACAAGGATTATCTATCTACTTTGTGGCATGATTTAAACGATGGGGAAGATTTGAAATCCATGCAAGACCTTTATGAAACTCCTAAGTATAAACTATCGAAAGACGATCAAGAGGAAATGAAGGAACTAAAAGAAGAAGGTGTGTATGCTTCCATGCAGGAATTGGACAATCCATTTGAGGGGAAAAGAAACGAAGATAGTCTAACCATGACTTATCGTTACGGATACTATGATTTAGACGGAAAACCTACTCTTCAGGAGTACATTCTACTAGAAGCAAAGGCTCACCAAACGATTGTTGCACCAATGGATGGAGTTGTATCTCTAGATGGTGATAATGTTATTCTTACTAACGGAAAAGGAGAGAATGAGAGTCGATTGACCTTGTATTCTATTCATAATGGCCGTGCGATTGAGGGGACAAGAGTCCTAACGGGTGATATTATTGGTGAAACACCAGACGATACAGGTTTGAAAGTTTCCTATCAAAAGTATAAGAACAAGAAAGAAAAATTGGTGTATGTCAATCCGCAATTTTATTTTCCAAAAGTCATTCAACTTCAGACAACTATCTTACCCGCCATTGGTCAGTTTGGTGGGGATGAGTTTGAACGAGCAAAACATATTTATGAGTTTTTGAAATCTCAAGGGGCAAGTCCCCAAGCCATTGCGGCTATTTTAGGAAATTGGTCGGTAGAGTCTTCTATCAATCCTAAACGAGCTGAGGGAGATTATTTATCTCCTCCTGTTGGTGCTACCGATTCCTCATGGGATGATGAAAGCTGGTTAGCGATAGGAGGGCCAGCCATTTATAGTGGTGCTTATCCTAATATCCTTCATAGAGGTTTGGGGTTAGGTCAATGGACGGATACAGCAGATGGTTCAACACGTCATACAGCCTTGTTGAATTATGCACATGCCAAAAATAAGAAATGGTATGATTTAGACCTCCAACTTGATTTTATGCTTCATGGGGATAGTCCTTACTATCAAAGTTGGTTAAAGGATTTCTTTGGAAATACGGGCAGTGCAGCCAATCTCGCCCAACTCTTCCTTACCTATTGGGAGGGAAATTCTGGTGACAAACTACTGGAAAGACAAACAAGGGCAACGGAATGGTATTACCAAATTGAAAAAGGTTTTAGCCAAACAAATGGAGGACAGGCAAAAAGTGACCCGCAATCCCTTGAAGGGGTTCGTGGGGACTTGTATAATCATTCTGTTCCTGGTGGTGGAGATGGTATGGCCTATGCCTATGGACAATGTACATGGGGTGTTGCGGCTCGTATGAATCAATTAGGATTAAAGCTAAAAGGTAGAAATGGAGAAAAGATTTCAATCATTAATACCATGGGAAATGGTCAGGACTGGGTTGCGACAGCTTCAAGTCTTGGTGGAGAAACGGGTTCCACACCAAGAGCAGGTGCTATTGTTTCTTTTGTAGGAGGTACACATGGGACACCAGCAGACTATGGTCATGTGGCTTTTGTCGAGAAGGTCTATGATGATGGTTCTTTTCTAGTTTCTGAAACCAACTATGGTGGCAACCCTAACTATACCTTTAGGAAAATCTCTCAAGCAGATAGTGCCATCAGTTTTGCTTATACGACGAAATAAAAAAATCATGTCATCAGTTTAGGTGACATGATTCTTATTTTTTATAGAGTGACATATTTAATGCCATAGGCTGATAAGTTACTTGATGATCGTCTTTAATCAATTGACTGTATGCAACAAATCCGAACTGTTCATAAAATTGAATGACTTTAGGATGATTGATACTATCTAAAAATACCATCTGAGTTCCTACAATTGCTCGAAATTCTTCAATTTTTTGAATTACAATTTCAAATAACTCTTGTCCTGATAGTTTATTTAGCTTTGTGTTTTTGCCGAATTGACCGATAAGTAACACAGGGAGATAATCAATATTTTTGGGACTTTTCCCTTTTAGGACGAGTTTCTTTTTTAAGGATTCCTCTAAATCAGAAATATCAACAACTTTGAGAGATAAACTAAAGAATCCTATGATGTTATTTGTTTCAGTTTCTTCAACGATAAAATTACGAGAACGATGTTGTTTTTCAAAATTGGGAGCTTTATCAGATAGATAAGTCAACATCTCTTCATTATCTTTGAAATTAACATTTTCTAAAATGATAGTTTTAAATAGCTCCTGAACTTGTTTCTCAGTTTTATCAGGAGCCAGCACTTGAATATTTTCAAGATATTGCTTAAGTGGTGTTACTTGAATTGTCATCTTACAGATACTTTAAAATGAGTTTATTTTTCGTTGGAGCGGTAGCGTCTTGTGATTCAATAGATTTCAAGACTGCTTGTAGCTTTTTAGATGGTTCATGATTAAGAATTTTTAGAGCATCTTCGTTTGTTAGTTTTATATCACGTGTTAAACTGATTGTAGCCATTTGTTCTACCTCCTGTTTCTACTTAAATTCATTATAGCTTATTTTGAACAAAAGTTCAATCTGAAGATAGTGTATGTTTTCTATAGTGTATAAATCCAAAATAAGTTTTTCTCTTGCATTTGTAGCTCATATTCGTTAGAATAATGGTGTAGATGAGTGGTTGGCTCATGGTCAATCTGATAGTAATCTTGGACATAAGGGCCAAGCGGTGGCGGACACCAGAATGAAATCCGATAGCAATCTTGGACGTAAGGGCCAAGCGGTGGCAGACACCAGAATAAATCGACTCACTAGGTGGCTTACAGGTTCAGTAAGTCATCTTTTTTATTTGAAAAAACAGTAAAAAAGCGCAAAAAATCACTTCCTGTGCTATAGTGTAATTGAAATTTTTTTGTTTTTTACGTTAG
Source organism: Streptococcus sp. HMSC34B10 (assembly GCF_001839505.1). Taxonomy (NCBI): domain Bacteria; kingdom Bacillati; phylum Bacillota; class Bacilli; order Lactobacillales; family Streptococcaceae; genus Streptococcus; species Streptococcus sp. HMSC34B10. Next base: position 492,165 of record NZ_KV841556.1, read on the forward strand.
AACTGTTTCCTCAGTCCTAGCGCCTTTTCTTTTTGATAAGTATGCTTGGTGGAGAGTAGTTTTACATATGCTACTATCTTCGTTATAGCTAACTTAAATTCTCATTTATTAAGTATACCTAAGTTTTATGTTTAAATTTTGTATAGAATAGTTGTATCACTTATCAAAGCTATGTTTACGCTTTCAATCAAGCCTCATTTATGATACTATTATGGTAATAGAAAAAAATTCTTAGTTCGCTGAAGACCTTTATTCGAGATTCAGAGGAAATAGAAATTTTATCCATTAAAAATACGTTTCATAAGTTACTTACTTGATATTAATAGAATTCCAATTTTGCATAACTAAATCAAAGATGATACTGGAATCAGGAGGATTTATTATGGTTAATAATGTAGCTGTTAAAGTCTCAAACCTTTCAAAAGAATTTTTGTTAGGGCAAGACAAAACTATCTCTATTTTGAAAGATGTTTCTTTATCTATCAATTATGGGGAATTTGTATCAATACTTGGTATCAGTGGTTCTGGAAAGTCTACTTTGCTAAGTTGCTTATCAAGTTTATCTGAACCAACAAGTGGCGAAGTTGTTATCAATGGTATAAATCCATATACCTTAAAAGAAGGGAAGCTTGCTAAATTTAGAAGGCAAGATATTGCAATTATTTTTCAAAACTATAATCTGGTACCCGCTCTACCTGTACTAGAAAATGTTACACTTCCTCTGAGACTCTCTGGAAAGAGTGTTGATAGAAATAAAGTAAAAAAAATGTTGGATAGTTTGAATTTTAAAGCAGAACTATCATCATTAGTTGCTACCTTATCAGGTGGAGAACAGCAAAAAGTGGCTATTACTCGTGCAATAATAGCTGATAGTAAAATTATTTTTGCTGATGAGCCAACAGGAGCTCTGGACAGCGTCTCAAGAAAACTTATTTTTGAAACACTTCGTAATTTAGCGAGTCAAGGAAAATGTGTGTTTATGGTCACTCATGATATTGAGTTGGCTTCAAAAACTGACAGAGCACTCATTTTAAAAGACGGAAAAATATCTCAACAAATTATTAAACCTTCAGCTGATGAGCTCTACCAAGCACTTGAAAGTAGTAAAGATTAATTTGAGGAGGTTTTATTATGCTAAAATTAATCATTTACCAATTTCAGTACTCAAAAAGACAATGGTTAGGAACAATACCATTACTATTTGTATCTAGCCTGATTGTTGGAACATCTTTATTTGGTATTGCTAGTTCAATAAATACTGCTAATATTAACGCTTCACAACTTTTTCAAATGCTAATAATTTTTGGAGGGACTACTTTATTTTTCCTTATTTCAAATAATATAAGGCTGCTAATAGATATCTTTAAAAAGGATTACCAATTATGGGCTACCCTAGGCGCAAGCAGAACTCAACTATCTTTACTAGTATCTGGACAGTTTTATTTAATGGCAGTGATTGTTAGTAGTATTGGTACAATACTTTCATTTTTTGTGACAGATAGTTACTACAAATTTTTACAAAATTTATTAGGAAGAGATGAGTTACCTGATTTAGTTATTACAGCCAACATTCAATCAATTTTATTGAGTGTTTTCATAGTCCCAACAATTGTCGGGATAGGGGCTTACTTTTATTCAAGTCGTATACTTAAAATATCATCAATATTAAAACCAAAAAAGAAAAAAAGAAAAGTTACAGTAACTGGTTTTATTAACATCTCTGTTCGTTTAATTCTATGGTTACTATGTATAGGTTTGATTGTTTCAGCAAGTTTTAGTAGAAATAAAGAAATAATTTCAACACAGTCAAGCATAATATTATTTTTATTAATTATTCACATCCTTATTATTCAATCACTATCTCCATCAATTCAAGTGTTTCTAATAAAACTTTTAATGAGGATATTTCCAACTGAAAATTATGTAATCAATACAGGCTTTTGGAATCTACTATCCAATCCTAGTTATTTGAAAAGTATACAAACTTCAATGAGCATGGGAGTAACTCTCATTTCTGGGTTTATTCTTTACACCCAAAATATGTATTCATTCATGAATAAAGCAAACGGTGTACTCGAAGCAAGAGCTTCCTTTATTGCTTATCTGTCTGCTCCAATTATTCTGATTATTACTAGTTCTATTTCTCTTACAATTTTATCTTCTAATAAAGATATTGAAGACATTAAACAGTTAAAGACACTGGGAGTGTCAAGATCACAACTTTTTAAAATACGTATAGGCGAGGCAATAATACATTCGGTGTTAATTTTATTAGTATCAGTAATTTTCAATTTAATTATTTTAATTTTAGTTAGCTTTATTGGCCAACTTTTAGGCCAAAGTGTAGTAGATATATCGGGTTTTTGGCAACCGAGTCTTATAGTTATTTCTTTGTTAGTTATTTTTTATAGTATTACAAAGGGATTCTATATATTTCGAGATAGATAAATTGGAATAGTTACTGATTCAAAAGAATACAGACACGTTTCAATCATGACTTCCATTATAAAAACCTCCTGTTAACTATTTGAACAATAGAACAAGAGGCTACTAGTAAGATATTTTCATGCTCAAGGCATATTCGAGTTATCTCATGACTCTTGTTCATGCAGTTTTACATACAGGCTAGGAAAAGCCTTATTAAAGATAACGGATTGGTATTGTTCACCTTCATTATAGGCTAAACATCTTTTTCTGTGGTGAAACTGTTTCTACACCAAGAGCAGGTGCCATTGTTTCTTTTGTAGGAGGTACACATGGCACACCAGCAGACTATTGTCATGTGGCTTTTGGAGAGAAAGTCTATGATGATGGTTCTTTCCTTGTGTCTTAAACCAACTATGGCGGAAACCCTAACTATACCTTTAGAAAAATCTCTCAAGCCGATAGCGTGATAAGTTTTGCCTATACGACAAGATAGAAGAGTTTACACTTGAAATTGTAGCTATTTAAAGATACAATATGCCTATAAATGAGTGGTCGGCTCATGGTCATTTCGATAGCAATCTTGGACGTAAGGGCCAAGCGGTGGCAGACACCAGAATAAACCGACTGACTAGGTGGCTTACAGGTTCTGTAAGTCATCTTTTTTTCTTGGATAATATGAATGGGAAAAACTTGAATAAAATTCGTTAATGACATCTATTTTTAAAGAAAATGTAAAATTCTATTACTAATAATATTTTAGTAAAATATGTTGATAGATTACATAGAAAGTGATATACTTAAGTTATAAGAAACCGTTTTCAAAATGAGGAAGGATTAAATTTGTTATCTTGGTGTTCAGGGTGTAATGGATTAAACTAGGAAAATAATTCTAAGAATTTATAAAACATAAAATCTTTGTTCTATAGGGTTATTCTCTTATACAAGGAGTCTACAATGAAGAAACTATTCATATTACTATCAACTTTTTTTCTCAGCTTTTTCTTTGTTTGGATTATTGTCTTACGTGCGCCACAATATTTATATGCAAGCTATGATTCCGTCTCCTTACTTCGTGTCAAAAAGGATACTCAGGAACCAACGCGTGAGGTATTTGAACAGGAATTAGAGAATTTTGCAAACTCAGAACAGAGTTTGATTGCAAGACGGATAGTAGAGCCGAGTAAGGATGGAAGCACCAACTTCACCTATGCGACCTATGGTCAGGGAGGCTTGCCAAAAGAGTTTCAAGCGGCTAGCCAAGAAAGCCGAGAACGGAGCGATCCTCTCAATAGTTACCTTCTCTTGTCTGGTTCATTGACCAAGGAAAAATTAGCTGCAAAATTAGATGATTTAGGTTATAAAGCGATTGCAGACCGCAAAACTCCTCCGTATCTTTTAGCTTTTTGGATTGCTTTAAATCCTTTGTTATTGATTAGTTTAGCTATATTTGGATTAGCTTTCTTTGCTATGGTGATTATCACCCGAATTAAGGAAATGCGGGCTGCAGGGATTCAGCTCTTTTCAGGACAGACTCTCTTGTCCATCATAGGAAGCGCCTTATACGATGATGTCAAGTGGCTTTGCTTAGCTGGGGGGGGATCCCTTATAGTGGGAGGTGCTGTCCTCCTTAGCCAAGGGCTCTTTTATCCCGTTCTTTTAGCAGCCTTTAGTATCGGAGTGGGGGTTTATCTTCTCTTTTTATTGGGAATTTCGCTAGTACTGAGCCTGCTCTACTTGATGAGCTTGAGCTACAAGGCTTTGGTTCCTGTGTTAAAAGGACGTTTGCCCCTCAAACGCTTGATGACCTTGACCTTGTTATGTCAGTTGGTTGCTGTCTTTACAGTAGGTTATGCAGTCAAGACTGGCTTGACTTCTTACCAGCGTTTACAGGAACTCCAGCTATCCAAGCAAGCTTGGGAAGATCGAGCAGATTATTACCAAATTTCCTTTGGGATCGGTGATAGAGGAAAAAATGCGGAAAATCAGAGCAAGTGGTATGCCTTTGCCAAGGAAGCAATCGAAGAAGAACAAGCCCTTTATGTAAAGGATAATCTGTTCCATTTTGCCAATCCACAAGGAAAAAATGAACAGGGAGAGACATTGGATACCTATAGTCCGGATGCTAATACGCTCTATGTTAGTCCCAGTTATTTGGAGAAGGAAAAGGTCGTGGTAGATGCTGAGACCAAACAGAAGTTAGCCCATCTCCAAAAAGGTGAGTTTGTCCTCTTGCTCCCAGAACATTTGCGCTCTCGAGAAGCAGAACTAAAAAAAATCTTTGAAGAAAGATTGAGTTATTATGGAAAATCTGGTGAGGAGGCAAGTGCTCCTTTGGATTATGAGATGAAAGCGCACGTTAGTTATCTTTCAATGGGAGAAAAGCGGTTTGTTTATAATAACGGTGAGAATCCCGTATCCACTCAGTATTTGACTGATCCGATTTTAGTGGTATTCACGCCGACTTCTACAGGTGATAGTTTTACATCCTTATCTAGTTGGTCAATCAATGCTGGTAAGAATATTTTTGTCAAAGGATATGAAGATGGGATTAAACTCTTGAAAAATGCAGAAATTTATGATCAAGTCTCCTATCTCAAGGAGGGACGAAGTGTTTACCTCGCACGTTACTATGAGGTTCAAACAGAAACTCTAACCCTTATTTTAGGAGCTATTATTGGAATCGCGAGTTCTTTGCTTCTCTTTTATTCTGTGAATCTTCTTTATTTTGAACAATTCCGTCGTGAGATTTTGATTAAACGAATTTCTGGTTTGCGATTTTTTGAAACACACGCTCAGTATATGATTAGTCAATTTGCTAGTTTTGTATTCGGTGCGAGTTTCTTTATTTGGCGTAGTCGGGATTTGATGATTGGATTGGTAACTTTATCAATCTTCCTCGTTATTGCTATACTGACTCTCTACCGTCAAGCACAGAAAGAATCTCGTGTTTCTATGACCATTATGAAAGGAAAATAGGATGATTGAACTAAAGAATATATCTAAAAAATTTGGAAGCCGTCAGCTATTTTCAGATATTAATCTTCATTTTGAAGGTGGGAAAATTTATGCCTTAATCGGTACAAGTGGCTGTGGTAAGACAACACTCTTGAATATGATTGGACGATTAGAGCCATATGACAAAGGGCAAATCATCTATGATGGCACCTCTCTTAAAGACATTAAGCCCTCTGTTTTCTTTAGAGATTACTTGGGATATTTATTTCAAGATTTTGGCTTAATTGAAAGCCAAACCGTCAAAGAGAATCTCAATCTGGGTTTAGTTGGTAAAAAGTTGAAAGAAAAAGAGAAACTCTCTTTGATGAAACAAGCTCTAAACCGTGTAAACCTCTCTTATTTGGATTTAAAGCAACCTATATTTGAGTTATCAGGAGGAGAAGCACAACGTGTTGCACTAGCGAAGATAATTTTAAAGGATCCGCCTTTGATTCTTGCAGATGAACCAACCGCTTCGCTAGACCCCAAAAACTCTGAGGAATTACTCTCTATCCTAGAATCTTTAAAAAATCCGAATCGAACCATTATTATTGCGACCCACAATCCTCTTATTTGGGAGCAAGTGGACCAAGTCATTCGAGTTACCGATTTATCACATAGATGATATGGCAAGATTCAGCAATAAGAAAGTTTTTGATTATATACAGCATAAATTTCGAAAATCTGGAGTACTTGTTTATAATCACAATATTATTTGAGAACGCAGTTTTGGCTCGTTCTCTTTTTTTTGTTGTGATACTTCTTTCAAGGAATATTTGGTAGGATTGGAGTGAAAAAAGATTAACTAGGAAAGAAGGAAGTATATGGAAGCCATTTATCAACGTGATTCGGATCAAGATGGATTAACTGATGCTCAAGAATTGGCGCTAGGAACCAATCCTCTTAGCGCAGATTCTGATGGTGATGGACGTTCAGATTTAGTAGAAATAGAAGAAGGAACTAATCCCTTAGAAAAGGATTTACAAGACATAGATCAAACAAGTATAACTGAACCGTCCTCAGTATTTATGGAAATGAAACAAAAGATTTCAGATATGATGGAGAGTCACTACAAGGAATTTATACAGGCTCTGATTAGTATTGAAACAGGGATTGAAAACCAACAAGACCTTGAAGACTTATATACTTACTACATGAGAACAGATGCTGTTTCTCTTTTGTCTAGTGATTTAGAAACCAGTCCTCAAGAGGTTGAAATGGAGATAGAGTTGTAGGGGAATCATGTGATTCTCCTATTTTCGTATAGATGAAAGGAGCGAGTATGGAAGTAATGCAATTATTGGCTATGTTTCGTGGAACAATTCCAAAAGATAGAGAGAAAATGGACCTATTTCTTCGTTATCAAGCGCAACATTTTGATGAGAAATGGCAGGACTTGGTAGAGAGTTTTTTGGTTGAAGAGGGCAAGATAGAAGAGATACCTCATGTCTATTCGTTTCATCAAGATATTGTTTCTTTCCTAGAGGCTAGTTCTGAAAATAATGACCAAGATTTAGAAAGTTACACAAGAAATTTTGGACAAGCAGGTCTAAGTAAATTATCTCAATTAAGTAATTTTGAGAAAAACTTGGTGCTAGAAGTTGCAACCTATAACCTTTCCACTCGATTTTACATCCAATCTGAAAAAGAAAAGCTAGAAGAACTAAGTGAGCTTATCTTTCATCAGAATCAGGATGTCAATTTGGTCAATGTCTATCGGGTTGCGAATAATCTATCTGACCGCATTAGTAGAGATATAGAGGAGTTTCTTCTAATGGTTGATTCCAAAGAACTAAAAAAAGAGGTTCTTGAGATTCATTTTGAAGAAAAAGAGGGAGATGTTCTAGCCTATTTGGGTTCAGAATTGATGGCTACTTTAGATACCGTTACGGCTCTTGTCTATCATGAAGAAAACTACCAACATCTTCCACTGACACAAAAGCTAAAGATTATTACTCATTTTGATGAAGTAAAGGCTAAAAGCGAAAAGTCTAAGCAAGTAGAGGAATCCTTATCTCCTTCAAGTGATATTGAACAGGAAACAGAAGAAACTAACTCCTTTTCTAATGTCAATAGAATTGTAGAAGAAGCATTGAGGGAATATCCAATCGGTTCACAAGTAAGTTATAAAGGACAAGTATTTCTGTTGGTTTCGATTGAAAATGCCCAGTTAAATGACTTAGTTCGCCTAGAGCTATTCAATGATTCCAACCAGTTATTTGAAGAGAATCCTATCTTATACTTGAACAGTTTAGAAGAGATTGAACAAGTATTGTCTCTTGAAGAACTTGAAAAAGAAGATTCAGAGATTGAGATTGATTTATCAAGTGAAAGTCAGGAAATAGATTTGTTTTCCGATCTGGAAGAAGATAATGAAAAGGATAAGGAAACAGAAACGCTTATTGAAGGCATAGAAGAGACAGATGTCCATGTTCTAGATTTTGTTTTTCCAGATGATTTAGAGGACTTTTATCCTAAGACAAATCGAGAAAAGATTGAAACGAATATCGCCGTAATTGAACTTGTTAAAAGATTAGAAAAAGAGGGACGACAAGCGAATCCAGAAGAACAAGAGCTACTAGCCAAGTATGTCGGCTGGGGTGGTCTTGCCAATGAATTTTTCGATGAACTCAATCCAAAGTATGAAACAGAACGTTTAACTCTTAAGAGTTTAGTAAGTAAATCAGAATACTCCACTATGAAACAAAGTTCTCTCACAGCCTATTATACAGACCCAATGATTATTCGCCAGATTTGGCAAAAGTTACTGGATGATGGTTTTGAGGGAGGAAGGATATTAGATCCTTCTATGGGGACTGGGAACTTCTTTGCGGCGATGCCTAGAAGTATACGAGAGAGATCAGAACTCTATGGAGTTGAATTAGACAGTGTGACAGGCGCAATCGCAAAACAACTACACCCCAATACCCATATTGAAGTGCGAGGATTTGAAGAAGTTCCCTATCAAAATAATAGTTTTGATTTAGTCTTAACGAATGTTCCGTTTGGAAATTTTCGCATTGCCGATAAAAACTATGATAAACCTTATATGATTCATGATTACTTTGTCAAACACTCACTTGATTTAGTAAGAGACGGAGGACAAGTGTCGATTATCTCATCTATTGGGACAATGGATAAACGGACAGATAATGTCTTACAAGAGATTAAATCCAACACTCATTTTTTAGGGGGAGTTCGTTTGCCGGATACGGCTTTTAAAAAGATTGCAGGTACCCGAGTGACTACAGATTTCCTCTTCTTTCAAAAGGATCAAGCAAAGAATCTTAATGAGGAAGAACTTGTTTTTAGTGGCTCTATTCCCTTTGAGGAGGATAAGCGTGTCTGGATCAATCCTTATTTTGATGGGAAATACAATACACAAGTTTTGGGTGAATATGAGGTACGTAATTTTAATGGAGGAACCCTCAATGTTAAGGGGGTATCAGAAACATTATCTACTGACATAATGAAAGCATTAGAGAATGTGGAAGCACCTAAACAAATTGACAATTCTTTGAAAGCACCTGTTTTTATCCAAGAAGAAGTGGATAATTCTATCCCAAGTCGTATACGTGAGAACTTAGCGCTCTATTCTTTTGGATATGAGGGAAATCAAATTTATTACCGAGATACGCATGGCATTCGGAAAAGTTCAAAAGTAGACGAAATTAGTTATTATGTAGACGAGAAAGGAGATTTTAAATCCTGGGACAGTTCTTTGTCTGAACATAAAATAGATCGATTCGTGCAACTTCATTTGACAGATGAGGAAGCACTAGATGTTTACAAGTCAGAAGAAGCGAGTAAAAGAGGGAAATATAAGGGACTGTTCAAAAAAACTGTCTTTTATGAAAGTCCCTTATCGGATAAGGACATTAGTCGTATTAAGGGCATGGTTGATTTGAGAGAGACCTATCAATCCCTAATTGAAATTCAACGTCATCAAGATTATAGTCGGGCTGATTTTCAGGAATTGCTTAGTAAACTCAATCGTGAATATGACCGTTTTGTAAGTCAATTTGGATACTTGAATGCTTCCGTTAATAGGAACTTATTTGATAGTGACGATAAGTATTCTTTACTAGCAAGTTTAGAAGATGAATACATCGATTCTAAAGATCAGAAAGTAAAATATAAAAAATCTTTAGCCTTTGAGAAAGCATTGGTTAGGCCAGAGAGAGTGATTACAAGAGTATCAACGGTTTTAGATGCCTTAAACTCCAGTTTATCGGATGGTAGAGGGGTTGATTTAGACTATATGGTATCAATTTATCCTGAACATAGCCAAGCTGCTATTTTAGATGAGTTAGGAGACCAGATTTTAATGGATCCAGAAAGCTATTTAAGAGGAGAAAGAAAATATCTTTCTAAGAACCAGTTTTTATCAGGAGATATTCTCAACAAGATAGAAGTAGTTCAACTATTAGTGGAGGAAAACAATCAAGAATATGATTGGAACCATGCTTTAGATTTGTTAGAATCTGTTCGCCCTCCACGGATTCATCTGGCAGATATTGAGTTTAAAATAGGATCACGTTGGATTCCTCAATCCGTTTATGGTAAATTTGCCTTTGAATGTTTTACCAATCGTGAATTTGAATTGTCTTCGCCAGATGTTGAACAAGTCATTGAAGTGAATCCTGTCGATGGACAGATTCATTTAAGGACATCATTTGCTTATCGCTATCCAAGTGCCAAAGATAGTAGTCTTGGAGTCAGTGGGTCACGTTATGATACAGGAAGAAAGATTTTTGAGAATTTACTAAATTCAAACCAACCGACGATTACCATGACTGTTACGGAAGGAGAAAAGAAAAAGACCATCACAGATTTGGAAAAAACCTCTGTTCTAAGAGCAAAAGAGCAGCATTTACAAGAGCTCTTTCAAGAATTTGTCTCACGGTATCCAGAAGTCCAACAAGTCATTGAGGAAAGCTATAATCGTCTTTATAATCGAACAGTTAGTCGAGAGTATGACGGTAGCCATTTAGTTATTGATGGCTTGGCTCAAAACATTAGTCTTCGTCCTCACCAAGAGAATGCCATTCAAAGAATCGTAGAAGAAAAAAGAGCCTTATTAGCTCATGAGGTAGGTTCAGGAAAGACCTTGACCATGCTTGGTGCTGGGTTTAAATTAAAGGAGTTAGGGATGGTTCATAAGCCCTTGTATGTAGTACCCTCTAGTTTGTCTGCTCAATTTGGTCAAGAAATCATGAAATTTTTTCCTACTAAAAAAGTCTTTGTGACCACTAAGAAAGATTTTGTGAAGGCGAGAAGAAAACAATTTGTGTCACGTATTATTACAGGAGATTACGATGCCATTGTCATTGGGGATTCTCAATTTGAAAAAATCCCTGTCAGTAAGGAAAGACAGATGAACTATATTGAGGATAAACTCAATGAACTACGAGAGATTAAAACACATTCGGAAAATAAGTATACCGTTAAAGAAGCAGAACAATCAATAAGTGGTCTAGAGAAACAATTGGAAGAACTCCAACGCTTCAATCGTGATAGCTTTATTGATTTTGAAAATCTAGGAATTGATTTTCTCTTTGTGGATGAAGCACATCACTTTAAAAATATTCGTCCGATTACTGGACTTGGAAATGTAGCAGGGATTACCAATACAACGTCTAAGAAGAATGTGGATATGGAAATGAAGGTTCGACAGATTCAGGAAGAGCATGATTTTAAAAACATTGTCTTTGCGACAGGAACACCAGTTTCCAATTCTATTAGTGAGTTGTACACTATGATGAACTATATTCAACCAGATATCTTAAAACGCTATCAAGTTGATTATTTTGACTCTTGGGTAGGTGCTTTTGGAGAAATTCAAAACTCTATGGAATTAGCTCCTACAGGGGATAAGTACCAACCTAAGAAACGATTTAAAAAGTTTGTCAATCTACCTGAGTTGATGAAAATCTATAAAGAAACAGCCGACATTCAAACACAAGATATGTTGGACTTACCTGTTCCAGAAGCTCATATTATCCCTATTGAGAGTGAGTTAACCGAAAACCAGAAACTCTATCTAGAAGAATTGGTTATGCGTTCAGATGCAGTCAAATGTGGAACAGTTGATCCTAGCCAGGATAACATGTTAAAGATAACGGGTGAGGCACGGAAACTAGCTATTGATATGCGTTTGTTGGACTCTAGCTATAGTCTAGCAGACAATCATAAACTGCTTCAGGTAGTGGATAATGTTGAGAGAATTTACCGTGAAGGAATGGGAAATAAGGCTACTCAGATGATTTTTTCAGATATTGGCACACCTAAGAAAAAGGATAATGGCTTTGATGTCTATTCTGAAATAAAGGCTTTATTAGTTGATAGAGGAATCCCTAGTAAGGAAATTGCCTTTGTACATGATGCCAATAGTGATGAAAAGAAGAATAGTTTATCTCGAAAGGTTAATGCAGGAGAAGTGCGGATTCTCCTTGCCTCAACTGAAAAAGGAGGAACAGGTTTAAATGTTCAGAGTAAGATGAAAGCAGTTCATCACCTGGATGTACCGTGGAGACCAAGTGACATTCAGCAACGCAATGGACGGATTATCCGACAGGGAAATGAAAACAAGGAAGTGGATATTTACCACTATATTACCAAAGGTTCGTTTGATAATTATCTTTGGGCAACTCAGGAGAACAAACTTCGTTATATTAAGCAGATTATGACTTCTAAGGAGCCGATTCGTGCTGCAGAAGATATCGATGAGCAGACTATGACGGCTTCTGATTTTAAGGCGCTAGCAACAGGTAATCCTTATCTAAAATATAAGATGGAACTAGAGAATGATCTAACTCTATTAGAAAATCAAAGACGCGCCTTTCAACGCAGCAAGGATCACTATCGTCATACAATCTCTTACTGTGAAGAAAATATGCCCATTCTTGAGAAACGATTAAGCAAGTATGAAGGCGACATTCAACAGTCTGAAATGTCTAAAGACCAGACATTTTCTATGACGGTAGGTAAGCAAGCTTTTGATCAACGATCTGAAGCAGGTGAATCCTTACACCGTCTTATCCGTCATAATCAAGCTGACAGTAAAGAGTTTCGTACCCTAGCAAGCTATCGAGGATTTGACATTAAAATGCTTAGTCTTCCAACAAATCAACCTCTTCCTGAAACCTTCTCCGTTAAGCTTGTAGGAGAAAATCAGTATTCTGTCAGTTTAGATTTGTATTCTCCTTTGGGAACGATTCAAAGGCTTCAGCATACGATTGATCACATTAAAGATGACCAAGTGAAAACTCAGAACTTATTGGATGAATTAAAGGATAAATGGACTAATGCTAGAGTAGAAATTGAGAAAAATTTTCCAAAGGAAGAGGATTATCAAACTAAAAAGGCCGAATACGATGTACTCGCGCCATTGATTGAAACAGAAACGGATTTAGATATTATTGATCAGGCATTAAGACAATTCCATGAAAATGGAAAAGAAAAGCAAGAACAACTTTCTTTTGAATTGGATTAAAAAATAGATATAAATAGCGGACAAGAAAAGAAAAGCGCGGTAGAATAAAGATAGAAAGAAACGAGGTAACGATTATGATGGAAGATACCTATTATCAATTAGAAGAGGCCTTGGTACAGGGATTTCAAACACCTGAAGAATACCAAGCCTACAAGGAGTTAAAGGAACATTATGAGGAAGTGACAGGGGATTACAGTTTTTCTAAACGAGAACTCACTAGTCAATTAGAAATCTCTCTTCAGAATCATCGAGGTGTGGACTTTGAAGAACATGAAAAAGAGGATTATTTGGACTTAGTTCAAAAATTAGAAGAGTTTGATTATTCTCTTGCCACTCATTACCGTCAGTTGATTGACTAGAAAGGAGAAAGTCATGAATGATTTACTCCTTATCCCAGTAATTTTTTTAGCAGTAGGAGGAATTCTCATTCTTTTATGGAGACTCTTCCTGATTGCCAGTGGACTTTTCCTGATTGGTTTTGTCAGTTTTCTTATTTTCGTGGAGGGCTATGGAATTTATTTGTTCTTTACTGAACCTAGTTTATATTTTGATGATATCAGACAACATGGTTTAACTAGTTTTACGGCTGTGTACCTTTTCATCAATCTGATGTTGGTTCTAGGATTCAGTTGGCGCTTCATAAACTCCAAAACTAAGGAAAGTATGTAAACTTTTTAGATGTTTAAAAAACTTTATCTGAATCTAAATTCGGATAAGGTTTTTTATTAGTCTTGATTCTTTCATACACTTCATAGCTAAATTGGAGCAATAATTTATGATAATTTTTATCCTTACTATTATTACTTGTATTTATGGCTTGTTTATGTCGTTCAATATGAGAAAGAGCTCTTCTCAAATTTTCTTCTTTTAAATTTTTCATAGTTACATTATAAGATGAAGACATCTAGTTTTGATTTTTTTCTCTGAACTGTACGATTTTGCGCCTGAAATGTAGGAATCACCTTTCGTTGTGATGTGATAAAACTTACAAGTTCTTTTTGTTATTCTTGACCTAGTTTTTATAGAAAGAAGGTCTAAGATGTTAAATAAAGTCAAAACTAAAGCCTTAATTAGTGTTGGAGCAGTAGCCGCAACTAGCTTTATTCTCATGATGGGATATACTGCTGGTCAACATTCTACTGCTAAACAAAGTCGCAAAGAAATCGAATTGGCTGCAGCTAAACTTGTAGAGGACAAACAAGCAGAAGATAAAGCCAGCATTTTGTCATCGGATACTGTAAAAGAATTTTTGACTCAGTACTATACGAAAGAAAAGCTCGGAGAAAATAATACACGTATTCAACCTTATATGACTGAATCGGCTTATTCTCAAGAATTGTCAAGTCAAAATGATGCCATGAACCAAGTGTATAAGGATTATATTTTGGATTATCATTTTGAAAAAGCTGATATATTTGTCAATCAGACTACGAATCAAGCTATTGCCATGGTCTCTTATAATGTAACCTATGTATCCGATTTAAAAGATGCCAACCAATCAAAGACCAATCAGACAGAAACCAGAACTGTTAAATTGTCTTATTCTAAACTGCCGGGTAAGTTATTGGTCAATCAAGTGCAGGTTTGGAAATCTGGGTTGGATGATTTAGATAAGGCAACTCCTAAAACTTTAGAAGAATCATCATCAATACCATCACTGCCAAATACTACAACAAAATGATGATATTGCATGGAAATAGAAGAATGTAAGCAAATTTCAATTCTTGATGTAGCCAATCGTTTAGGTATCTCCTTTAAACAAGTTTCGAGCAGTGTCTATGAACATCCTGAACACGATTCATTTCGGGTTTTTTCAACTACCAATACTTTTAAATGGTTTTCAAGAGATATTCAAGGTGATGTCATTGATTTTGTTCGACTTGTTAAGGGAATTTCCTTTAAAGAAGCTCTAGCCTTTCTTTCTGAAGAACCTTTTCAAAAAGAAGCTGTTCAAGAAAAAAGAGAGAGACCATTTTATTATCCTTTAAAGAGAATAGAAGATTCTAACTGTAGTCTGGCCAGATATTACTTAACAGAATGTAGAGGAATTTCAGAAGAAATCGTACAAAAGATGATTCAACAAGGTTTAATAGCACAAGCCAGCTGGAAAACAAATGAAACAGTTGAACCTGTTATCGTTTTTAAAAGCTTTAATCATCGTCACAAGCTGCAGGCAGCAAGCTTACAAGGGATTTATAAGAATCCCGCTCTTTCTAGAGAGAGGTTAAAAACGATTCTAAAAGGAAGCCATGGACATGTTGGAATATCCTTTGATATTGGTCACCCCAATAGACTAGTCTTTTGTGAATCGTTCATCGACTTAATGAGCTATTACGAACTTCATCAAAAAAGTCTATCAGATGTTCGTTTGGTATCTATGGAGGGATTAAAAAGGTCTGTTGTCGCTTATCAAACTTTACGACTGATAGCTGAAGAAAATCAGAAATTGGAATTTTTAGATACAGTAATACCTTCAAAATTATTGCCTCTAATCAATACAATTCGTGATACCACCAGCTATTTTGATAATCATCCTGATTTATTAACACTTGCGGTAGATTGTGATGATGCTGGAAAAGATTTTTCTGATAAATTATCTCAATCAGGATTTCCTGTTTTAATGGATCTACCTAATAATGAATCTGGGAAAGTAAAGATAGACTGGAATGATGTTCTTAGAGAAAAGAAATCAGATTTACAATGTATGCTTGAAACTGTAAAAGAGACATTAGGGCACCAACCAGTAAGACAATCCTCTCAATGTTTAGAATTGTGATAACAAAATCAAGCTGATCTAGTTAATATTAGAATGAAGGAGGTTCGTATATGACCATTATTGAACGCTTAGAAGAAAAGGTCACTAGGCAAGAAAGCAAGGTAGCAAGAGAGACAGAAAAACTAGCTGCTTACAAAGAGCAACTGGAAACAGCGATGTTTGCGACGTTCAAAAGGCGTCAAAGCATCAGTCACATGAGTTTTGAAGAAGCTCTTGACCATGCCTTTGGCAGAGAAAGACAATTCGAAGATTCTGAATTTAGAAAGGATGAAATGAGTGAATGACAAAAGATTGGAATTTTAATCAACCATTAGAAAGTAAATCAGAAAATCAAGAAGATCCAGATAAAATTGCGGCCTTATTTAGAAATCATCAAGGAGGTAATGATGTAAATTATGAAGCAGCTTTTCAAAAGCGAAAACAAGCACCTGTGACGGAATCAAATTCTAGTTCTAAACCCAAAGTTGCAGAGGTTAGAACAGGAAAAGAGACAGATATCACTACAAGTTATCAGCAACATCTTAAAAGACTGATTGCGGATAACAATACCGATATTGAAAGTAGTCAAAAGAAAATTGAAGAGCTATATACTTTGATTGACACAAAGAATAAAGACAATAAGAAATTGCAGTCAATTTATGATGCGATTTCCGAATTGTACTAAGCAGTCCTGATAGGCTGCTTTTTTTGAGAGGTTATAGATGTTTACAACATTTTTTAAGAAAAATCAAGACAATAGTGATATATTTAAGAAGTTGATTCATAGATTATCTGGTATGCCCGTCCAAGATCTTGAAAAAATTTACCGACTGTTAGATATCATTTTCACTCCAGAACAAGAATCAGAACAACTAAAAACAGAATCAACTTATAGGGAAGAAACTTTGGACGACACATTAAAGGAAGCTAAAAATCAACTTCATAAGGAACAATTGGAGAAGAATTTAGAGAGATTTAGGAAAAATAATAAATAATGCACCAAAAATGGTGCGTTTTATTTTTCTAAATGTTATAATGGTATTATCAAATGAAAGGAGTTTCCCATGATTGGAAAAAACATAAAATCCTTACGTAAAACACATGACTTGACCCAACCCGAATTTGCCCAAATTATAGGAATTTCTCGAAATAGCTTGAGTCGTTATGAAAATGGAACGAGTTCAGTCTCTACGGAACTAATAGACATCATTTGTCAAAAGTTTAATGTATCTTATGTCGATATTGTAGGAGAAGATAAAATGCTTAATCCTGTTGAAGATTATGAATTGACTTTAAAAATTGAAATTGTGAAAGAAAGAGGTGCTAATCTATTATCTCGACTCTATCGTTATCAAGATAGTCAGGGAATTAGCATTGATGATGAATCTAATCCTTGGATTTTAATGAGTGATGATCTATCTGATTTGATTCATACGAATATCTATCTAGTAGAAACTTTTGATGAAATAGAGAGATATAGCGGCTATTTGGATGGAATTGAACGTATGTTAGAGATATCTGAAAAACGGAAGGTAGCCTAATGGAAATCCAAGATTATACCGATAGTGCATTCAAACATGCTTTAGCTCGGAACGTTCGCTCACTGACAAGAGGAAAAAAGTCCAGTAAGCAACCTATAGCGATTTTACTTGGAGGGCAAAGTGGTGCTGGTAAGACTACAATTCATCGTATTAAACAGAAAGAATTTCAAGGAAATATTGTTATCATAGATGGCGATAGTTTTCGTTCTCAGCATCCACACTATTTAGAACTGCAGCAAGAATATGGCAAAGATAGTGTTGAATACACCAAAGATTTTGCAGGGCAAATGGTAGAGTCTTTAGTAACCGAATTGAGTCATTTGGGATACAATCTTTTGATAGAGGGGACCTTACGAACGATAGATGTTCCAAAGAAAACAGCACAACTCTTGAAAAGTAAGGGATATGAAGTACAATTAGCCTTAATTGCGACAAAGCCCGAATTGTCCTATCTGAGCACCCTTATCCGATACGAAGAACTGTACGCTATCAATCCACATCAAGCACGCGCAACTCCAAAAGAACATCATGATTTCATTGTAAATCATCTAGTTGATAATACACGACAATTGGAAGAACTAGCTATCTTTGAAAGAATTCAAATTTACCAACGAGATAGAAGTTGCGTATATGATTCAAAAGAAAATACAACTTCAGCGGCAACCGTTCTTCATGATTTACTATTTGGAGAATGGAATCAAGTGGAGAAAGAGATGCTTAAATCTGGGGAAGAAATGTTGAAAGTTTTAACTGTTCGAAATGGTTGTTAAATCATGAGTTTTAAAATATAGTCTACTTATAACTTTTGTTAGTTGTTTGAGGTGGGCGAAAAGTTTTTAAAACCCAATTTAAAAAAATATAGTTAATTTGAGAAACTTACAACTTTTGCACGATTTACTCATTACGTAGTTACGATTAAGTTGTATACTAATTATTGTAAAGATGATCATCTAAAGAAAAAAGGAGGAATAAGCCTATGGCAAAGAATGCTGAACGTCCAGTGATTGATTCTCTAGACTTTGAAGTTACCAATCAAGAACTTGCTGGGAAATCAGGTTCTGGTTGGTTTTCAGCGATTCAGTTAACACTAGTTGGTCGGTGCGGATGGGCATTTACATATTCCTATGAATGTACTACACCACATGTAAGTTGTGGTTAAAAGAAGTGAATTGTACCTTAAAGGAGGATAGAATGGAAGGAATTATTGGAACGCTTGAATTTTATGCTCCTGTACTTGTACTAGGAGCATTCATCATTGGTATTGTCTATTTTATGAAAAAACGTAATGATAAAAAATAGTGGATAGATTGGTTTTATCACTATTATTTCTAACCAATGCTCTTGAGGAGTATTGGTTTTTATTTGTGCCCTAGAAAAAGACAAGAAACCTCATTACGTCTCAATTCTGCACGAAATACTCATGAAATAGATTTTTCTACAAGCTATAATAATTATATAAAAGAAATGGAGGAAACGATAATGGAAGGAATTATTGGAACGCTTGAATTTTATGCTCCTGCACTTGTACTAGGAGTATTCGTCATTGGTATTGTCTACTTTATGAAAAAACGTAATGATAAAAAATAGTGGA
>NZ_KV841556.1:511067-625753 GCF_001839505.1 Streptococcus sp. HMSC34B10
TAATTATATAAAAGAAATGGAGGAAACGATAATGCCACAACTAGTAGTAACAGGATTAAATAAGACATTTGGAGAAGGCGAAAGTTTAGTCCATGCCTTATCTGATATTTACCTTTCAGTAAATAAGGGTGAATTTTTAGCCATTATGGGGGCTAGTGGTAGTGGAAAGACAACTCTATTGAATTGTATATCCACTATTGATAAACCAGATTCGGGCAGTATTGTCTTTGAAGATTTTGATATGATTCAAGCAAAAGAAAGCCAATTAGCCGATTATCGCGCTAAGAATATCTCTTATATTTTTCAATCTTATAATCTGGTAGAGACCTTAACAGTTTATGAAAACGTAATTTTACCACTTCAAATTCAAGGAAAATCCATTAGAAAATATCAAAAGAAAATTAATGATGTTTTGGGTAAATTAGCTATTCAAAATTTAAAAAACAAATTTCCAAATCAATTATCAGGTGGACAACGTCAACGTGTCGCAACAGCTAGAGCGTTAATAGATGATTCCAAACTCTTGATTGCAGATGAACCGACAGGAGCTCTTGACTCTGCTAACTCAGAAAATCTCATGTCCCTCTTACAAGAAATTAATCGAATGTTTGAAATAACTATTCTACTTGTTACTCACGATCCTGCTGCTGCTAAATATTCGTCTCGAATGGTTCTTCTCAGTGATGGACAGATTATCGATGATATTGAGCGGAATGGACTGTCAAACGACTTATACCTAGAAGAAATATACAGACGAACAAGATAGGAGGGGAGCTATGTATCCAAAGTTAATTTTACGCAATGTGTTTAGAAACTTACAAACCTATACGATTTATTTTTTTAGTCTTGCTTTGATTTATAGTCTTTTGTATGCCTTTAATGCTCTTCCAAGTCATCCTGTCATGCAGAGCTTATCAGGTGCGAAAGAAATGCTGACGACAGTTATGACCCAGTATATGGGGCTGTTATCTTATTTGATACTAGGAGCTATTGCCTTTCTCATCGTTTACTCAACGAATTTTGTTTTAGGGAGACGGAAAAAAGAGCTTGGACTCTATGCAACGCTTGGAATGAAAAAGCACCAGATTATTGGAACACTCTTCTTTGAAACCATGTTAGTAAACATCTTTGCTTTACTTCTGGGCTTTACTTTTGGTCTAGTCTTGCTTGTTTTACTTGCTCATATTGCCTCTGAGTTTTTCATGGCAAATTATTTTGGAAATTTGTTCTTTTTGGATTCTAAATCAATTTCTCTCCTTGGATACTCCTATCTAGTAACAAGTTTGATTGTTGGTGTTATGGAGGTTTCAACATTTAGAAAAAAACAAATCATTAGCTTAATTCAAGAAAATGGTGTTAAAAAATCTCGACTCATCAAAGAGAACTCTATTATTCAACTGTTTATTTTCATTATTTCAAGTGTTGTGATTATCTCTGCAAGTCTGTACTTTTCTGATTACCATCATTTATCTATTTTGAAAAATTGGGGCGTATTACTTGTCTCTGTTTTAGTTGTCTTTGTTATTCTTTTTTACAACACCTTGAGTTATTTCTTACTTAGAGTTGTTAAGAGAGTATCTGCTGTCTATTATAATAAATTAAACTCATTTAAAATCCGCCAATTTTCCAAACAAGCGGACAGCAACTCTGTAACGCTAGCAGTACTATCTATGACCTTGACTTTGGCTCTTAGTTTACTAGTGTTTGGTGGTAGTTCATACACAACCATGAACCATGAGTTGAATCGTTATGCCCCTTATGACTTGCAAGTCAGTTTATATAGAGGTAGTGAGTTTCATTATGGAAACGAGAGTGTAAAAGATAGATTAAAAGCGGATGGTTTTGATTTTGATGTTGTAAAAGATGAATATGCTTATTCAACTTATACGAGTGATCTGACTTATAAGGATATAATAGATACTAGTCAGTTATGG
The DNA here is from genome assembly GCF_001839505.1 of Streptococcus sp. HMSC34B10. Taxonomy (NCBI): domain Bacteria; kingdom Bacillati; phylum Bacillota; class Bacilli; order Lactobacillales; family Streptococcaceae; genus Streptococcus; species Streptococcus sp. HMSC34B10. The sequence goes on from NZ_KV841556.1 coordinate 513,002, forward strand.
GAATATGATAAAGGATTACCTAATACAAAAGTTCATATTTTAGGGATTTCAGCTTATAATCATCTAAGAAAACTACAAGGCAAAAAAGATATTGACTTAGCTGATGATGCCTATCTAGTAAATGCCAATTACAAAGGAACCATTAAACAAATCCAAGAATTTTTACTACAAAAGAAAGAGTTATCGATTGGCGGTTATTCTTTAAAATTAGCATCGCCCCAACCATTAGATACTGTTTATTTTCTTTCTTCAGTAGGATTAAATGATTCGGGGACTCTTATTGTACCAGATAAAGTTATTAAAGAATTGAACGAAGATTTTACAACTTATGTGGTTAAATATAAAGAAAATATTGATAAAAGAAAAATTGAAACATTTTTGAAGGAGTGGGTTGATAAGTATTACTTTACGGTGGATGGTACAGAAGTAAATGACTTCACTTATCAAACTAAGGTGAGATTATCTGAGATTTATATAGGATTTATGGGAGTCATTGTACTAGTATTGCTATTTATTAGTGTTGTATTTATTATTATTTCACTTAGCATTTTATCTCTACAAATCTCAACTAGTGCACTAGACAGCATTAATGATTATCGTATCTTATATCTATTGGGAAATAAGAAAAAACAAAATAAGAAAATACTTATTCAGCAAATTATAAGTTACTTCTTTGTTCCCTTGCTACTTGCTGTTCCATTAGCGGTTTCTCTAAGCAAGTCCTTATTAGGTTACTTTGAAAATTTTGCCAATACAACTATCACAATTGATGTGACCTATCTAGGAGTGGCAGCTCTTCTCTTTCTAATTTATTTAGTTATAACCTATAAAGTAAGTTGGTATATTCTTGATAGAAATTAGCATAAAACTAGGATACTGTTAAATAGTATTCTAGTTTTATGCTATACTATACTTATAAAATAGAGGGATATGATTATGATGAAAAAAATTGTAAAAGTTATTTCAAATCATCCACTGTGGTTGTGGCAATTAACGTTGTTGAATCACTTAGGGTTGATGGTATATATATATTATAAAGTTCCTAATGATTATTCTAGTGCTTACACGCAAAAACTTTCGTTAATATTAGTGGTTTTGTTGGTTATTTTCAGTTATATTTGTAATTTTATCAAATTTCGATATAGTGAACTAAAATTATGGATAATACTTTTATTATCTTTAGTTAGTTGGCAAGCAATTTTTCAACAAGAAACAAATAATACTATCCTTCATTTTTTTGACATATTGAATCCAATTAATTCTTTTTTATTGGTTTATAGTTCTCTTTCGATTATTTTATTAGGTGAGAGGATTGGGGAAGAATTGGTAAATGTTTCACTAGTTTTAACTATCATAACAATTTTTTCTTACTGGATGTATTTTCCACTATTTTTGTTTTTATCAATATTCACTACTTTTTTTCTCACAGCTCTTCCTTTGCTTTTGTTGATTTTGTATAGAAAAGAGTTGAGAAATGTATTAGCTTCTCAAAGGAGAAATATCGTGATTCTTTCGGTAGTGTTACCTGTTTCCTACATTGTAGTATATGGTAATACTGTGGAGTCAGGTGTTTTAAATTTAGTGTGGTATATTGAGGTATTATCTATACTGACTTTTTTACATTTTAAAACAATTTTTACATCACTAAAAATGAAAATTGATGAATTGAAATCATCATACTTAAAAGCTTTTACTCGCTTATTTTTTTTAGTGGGAGGATTGTTACTACTTTCGTTTATCGGGTTTCAACTAGAGTTGAAAGTGAGTTTTTTAATTTTTAATATAGTTCTGCTTATTATAGCAATTGTTGCCGAAGAATGTATTCGATTGTTTCACGTATCGGATATGAGAAATGCGAAAGAGTACCTGGAAATTCTTTTTTTGAAGCGAAATAAAATGGTTAATCAGCTTCTTTCTAATGAAGTTGTAGAACAGCAATTTTCAGAATTTCTCCATAATGAAATTTTACAAAGTGTGATGGCTATTAAGAATTTCAATGCTTATAGTCAAAATGAGATGTTTGGAAATCAAATAAATCTTGTTACTGAAGAACTAGTGCAACGAATTAGAGAACGAATGGATTATTACCAGCCTATGAGTGAGGTAGATGAACCTCTTTCAAAAAAATATCAGGCACTCATTGAAAGGATCGAGAAAAGATATAATAAAGAAAGTTCAGTAGTGGTATATTTTCCACCTAAATTTTCTTTAATGACTCCCTATGATAAAATTGTCTACCGTTTTGTTGAGGAGTTAATTACTAATGCGGTTAAATATTCACAAGAAGGAGAGATTTCTTTAGAAATCGAGATAAAACAGGATGTTATTTTTATAGTTGCTGAAAATAAATCGATTTCTACCCAAGAACATTCTCTGGGATATGGATTGAAAAATATGGCAAATAAATTAAGTGTTCTAGGTGGTAAGATGAATACTTTAGATAAGAATGGTGTTTTTCGTATTGTTATTGAACTACCGATTGATAAGGAGCTATGCTATGAAAATTTTATTGATTGATGATCATAAATTATTTAGTCAGAGTATTAAACTGATTTTGGAATTATCAGAGGATATTGAAAGAGTGGATTTGATAGATGATTTTTCTTCTGTCTTGGATTTCCCTTATGATGACTATGATATTGTGCTGATTGACATAAACTTAACTAGCTTGTATCAGGAGGATGGGCTATCTTTGGCTCAAACGATTATTAAAAATGGATCTTCTGCTAAAATTGTTATCTTAACAGGATATAGCAAAAAAATGTATGAGTATCGTGCTAAGATAATGGGGGCCTGGGGATTTTTGGATAAGAGCATTGCCCCAGGAGAATTGATTCAAAATTTGATAGAAATTTATCAGGGTAGAAAGATTTTTTCAGATGAAGTAGTGGTAGATATCTTAACTTCACGTGAAATAGAAATATTAGAATTAGTTCGAAATGGTCTAAGTATAGATGATATTTGTGAAAAAGTTTATGTAAGCAAGCGAACTGTTTCAAATCATCTTGCAAACATCTTTTCAAAATTAGGAGTATCCAGTAGACAGGAAGCTATTCATGTCGCGGAACAATTAGGTTACTTTTCCCCCGAATAATTGATAAGTTATTGTCCTATTGTTTAGAAATCTTTAATCAAATTTGAGTGAGGATGGTTGCAAAAGCAATTACTCTTACTCTAAAAAAAGAGCATTACGTTCTAATAGTAAACAATCTCTTTGAAAATATGATGTAGAAAAAATGCCTAAAAAATGCTATAATATCAAGCAACATATACGAATAAATTTAGAAAGGTTTGCTATGATTAATATTACGAAAGAAACATCTGTTTCAATCAATGACATTTTGCCCCTCTATCAGGCAGTTGGCTGGACAAACTATACCAATCAACCACAGATGTTGGAGCAATCTTTCGCTCACTCATTGGCTATTTATTTTGCCCGTGATGGCGAGGAAATCGTTGGTTTAGTGCGTCTGGTTGGAGATGGTTTTTCATCGGTCTTTATCCAGGATTTGATTGTTTTGCCTAGCTATCAGCGCCAAGGGATTGGTAGCACCTTGATGAAAGAGTCTTTAGGGGATTACAAAGATGCCTATCAAGTCCAACTAGCGACCGACCAGACAGAAAAAACCTTGGGTTTCTACCGTTCACTGGGGTTTGAAACATTATCTACTTATGACTGCACAGGAATGATTTGGGTGGATCGAAAAAAATTACAATAATTCTTTTATCTTAAGTTAATTTTAAGTCTTCTCTTGTATCATACAGTTATTAAGTAAAGACCTCCTAACTTTATTTAATAGAAGTCCTAAACTTTTCTTTTTCATAATAATCTCCCTTAACTCCACCGGAACTGGTGGAGTTTTTTGGCTCTATTTCAGACTTTTGGGGACTATTCTTAAAATCATTTTTCGATATATCCCGGTATTTTTCGGGTCTTGGTCGGGGAATTGGCGGGGGACTTTTTTAGCGAATATGACTAAGAAATAGGTCTGTTGTCGCTTTATATGCCAGATCGCTCTTCTAATATTTTCTTCTTTTAATTTATTCATGAATACATTGTATAATAAAATATAATCCAATCTCTTTGATTAAACTAATTTGCATGAAATATAAACGATTCGGTTAAGAATAAGATTAAAAGTTTTTTGAAGTAATCTATTCAGCACAAAAAAACACCTATTCGGGAAAATAGGTGTGAATGATGTTACTTATATCCATATTGTTTTAGAGCTTTTTTATACGCTTCACTACCTTTAAGATAGTAGTCATGCTTAACTCCACTAATATCAACAGAAAAGACCCCATCTTAGATGCAGGATTTACTCAATTAGAAGAAGCGAGCAAAGAAAATTTTGTCTGCTTCTTTTTTAGATATTGAAATGTTTTAACTGTTATGCTACAATAATAACAGTTAAAACACAAATAACAGTAGGGGAGTTGAGGATGAATATACAGATAAATAATTCCAGTGATGAACCAATATATCTGCAAATAAAAAATCAAATTAAAGCACAAATCATTTCTGGAGATTTGAAAGTGGGAGAACAACTACCTTCGATAAGATTCTTAGCGAAAGAAATCAGAGTAAGTATGTTAACTGCAAAAAGAGCTTTTGATGAATTAGAGTTAGACGGGTTTATAAATTCGGTACAAGGAAAAGGTAATTTTGTTGCAGCACAAAATAAAGAACTAATTCGAGAAGAATACTTAAAGAAAATTGAATCGAAGCTTCAAGAAGTAGTTGAACTTTCAGAAATTGCAGATGTATCCAGTGATGAATTGATAGAAATGTTAAAGAGTTATGTGGAGGGTGAATATGAGTAAATATGCTATTGAAATTAAAGATTTAGTAAAAACATTTGACAGTTTTAAACTAGGACCGGTAAATCTTACTATTCCGAAAGGAACAATAGTTGGATATATCGGACAGAATGGAGCTGGTAAAAGTACAACTATAAAATTGTTACTTGGGCTTTTAAGAAAAGACTCTGGCGATATAAGACTTTTAGATGAGGAAAATCCTAATAGTGTTGAACTGAAAGATAAACTTGGAGTGGTATTTGATGATTTGTTAGTGCCGGAAGAAATGACATTAATCGATGTTGAGAAGTTTTGTCATAGAGTTTATTCAAAATGGGATAAAAAGCAGTTTTATGGATTCATTGAAAAATTCAATTTACCACATAAAAAGATGATTAAAAATTATTCTCGTGGTATGAAAATGAAACTTTCAATAGCTGTTGCTTTATCTCACAATGCTGAACTTTTGATTTTAGATGAAGCAACAAGTGGGCTTGATCCAATTGTAAGAGAGGAAATCTTGGATTTGTTATTAGATTTTATGCAAGATGAAAATCATACAATTCTTATTTCTTCCCATATTTTATCTGACTTAGAAAAAGTGGCAGATTACATTGCTTTTATTCACAATGGAAAAATCTTATTTATGGAAACAAAAGATGAGTTAAAAGAAAACTACGGTATATGTACTTTATCCAATGAAGAAGTAAATAACATTGATGAAGAAGCCATTGTAGGAAGAAGAATACATTCTTTTGGGCAAGAGTTACTTGTTAAAAAGAGTCTTGTACCTGATGGTATCAAGTTACAAAAACCGTCAATTGAGGATATTATGATTTACTTTGTGAAAGGAGTGAGACAATAATGACAGCATTAATTTTGAAAGATATAGCTACTTTAAAAAAGACATTATTATTAACGGTTACTATCAGTATTGCACTGGCTGTATATGGAATTTATGAAAATGAATTGTTTATGGTTCCGTTAATATGTGTAATGATTCCGCTCATACTTTCTGCAATCGCCTTTGGTTATGATACAAAATCAAATTTCGAACAGTTTGCATTTTCGATGCCAATAAAAAAGAGCAGTTATGTGTTGAGCAAGCTTTTCTTTGCATTTGCCTTTGGTTTGGTCGGTTCAATCTGCATTTTTGTACTGTTGATGACAAAAAATCAAATGTCATTGGATAATATAGTGTTTATTGCTTTAATTACACTAGCTGCTAGTATACTTATGACTGCAATTCAATTACCATTTATTCTTAAATATGGTGCTGAAAAGGGTAGACTCATTATGGTAATCACTTATTTCTTAATATTTGCTTTATCAACATTGCTAAAAGAAAAGTCAGATTTTCTTGCAAAATTAATGGAGATTTTTAGTAAGAATTCTATGTCAATGATTTGCTTAGGAATTTTAGTTGTAAGCGTATTAATCATAGGGGGTGCAGTAAAATTGTCCGTTATGATTATGGAGAAAAAAGAATACTAGTTTATTTCAAATGTAATCTCGGAATTACATTCTTTGACCCAGCTTGTGGGTTTCGTGTCATAATAATGGCAAAGGCAAATAGTCAAGTAAATACAAGGGTTTTAGAGCTTCTACCAAAGTTTAAAATCAAAAAAATGAATCGATGGTGTTTTGTAGAATTTTATGAAAATAAGTATTATAATTACATTATTATAAAGGATTGAATAGAGGAAAAAGGGTTATATAGGTAAATAGATTATGAGGACACAAAATGTTGTAGTTGAAAAATGGAATCCAAAATGGAAAGAAGAATTTGAAAAAATAGTAGAATCACTTGGAAAAGAAATCATTCAGAATGTAATTAAGATTGAACACGTAGGTAGTACATCGGTTGAAGGGATGTCAGCAAAGCCAATAATTGATTTGGATATTGTTATTGAAAATGATAAGTTTCTAATTTTAAAAAAATTGCTTGAAGATAAAGGGTATGTACATGAAGGCGATTTAGGTATTAGAGATAGGGAGGCTTTTTCATATATTAATAAAAATGATTTAATGACACATCATTTATATGTATGTCCTAAAGACTCTGAAGAATTATTTAAACATATTACTTTTAGAAATTATTTAAGGCAACATTCTGAGTTAGTGGATGAATATTCAAAAGTTAAAGAAAAAGCTGCTGTTTTATTTCCGGATAATATAGATAAATATATAGAATATAAATCAGGTGTTATTGAAAAAATTTATAAGCAATGCGGTCTATTGTAAGTTTTTTTACCGTTCTAATTTTTTGGTTTCAATATATCACATAAATATGAAAAAAATTATATCTGTAGTCATTGAAATTACTTCATGATTTCACACCTGGTTCAGGTAACGTCCTTACAGAGACCTATATATCTTTAAGACGTTTAGAAAATGAAGCCATTATGCTATGCAGTCGCATTCGACGTTGGACAAGAACTTGTTAAAGTCCAACTGAGCCAATTCTATGGAATTGAGATTAACGACTTTGCAGTTTCTGTTTCGAGAACTGCCCTTTGGATTGCTAAAAATCAGATGCTAGAAGAAACAAAGGACATTGTGTTTGATATTGAAGACTATATCAAGAGAAAAGGCAAAGTTAAGCTTAATAGAAATACAGTAATTACAAGATTGTAATATTTTCTGTTATAGCTTTATGTGGTATGGGTATTTTTGATATAATAAGATAAATTTGGAGTTGTAGAGGTGAGCATTTGGAAGAAAATAGACCTGATTTTAGAGATATAAAATCATTTGAAGAATTTAACAGCTATTACTGGTATCGAGAAGAACTTTCACAAATTTGTAAGTACCTTGGATTAGAATACAGATGTACAAAAAAAGAATTAAATCATATTATAGAACAATATTTTAAGGGAAATAGAGTAGAAAAATTTTTGAGGAAAAGAAACAAAAATCAAGCCGAAATAATAACCCTAAATACATCATTACTTGAATGTGGGTTTTCCTTTAATCAGAAATTTCGTGATTATTTTTCAGCTGTAACAGGTGTTAATCCGTTTAAATTTAATGCTGATATGGCAACAGCTTGGCGAAAAGTAAAACGGGACAACAACATAAATTTCACAATCCAAGATATGATTAAAATATACTATGGAGAGTCAGACTACGCCAAGTATGATAATTCAGCTTGCCAATGGAATCAATTTCTAAAAGACTTTTGTGCAGATGAATTTAGCAATCATTACTCCAACAAGTTAAAAGTTGCAGCTATCCTTTGGAAAGAAGTTAGAGATTCAAAAAATAAAAAAATTTATTCACGGAGACTTCTAAAAGAATATAGCTACAAAATAGAGGAGTACTGTAAGTAAACAACTTCAAGTTTGTCGAACGGAATATAATGTATTAAAGACGATAGTCATTAGAATAAATCCTAATGACTAATCAAACCATACAAGAAGTACTATCTACATATTTTGAATTTTATCTAATATTCTTTCAAAAATCCCCCTAAACGAGAGGTATCTAAAATGTTCATTCAATATCTTATTAATCAATCTAAAAAACCTAGTGGTATTGTAGGCCAGGTGATTGCGAAAATTTGGACTTCCTATTTTAAAAAGCTTAGCCTTTGGACAATAAAACAAACCACAATTATAGATAATAGTCGAGTTTTAGAAATCGGCTATGGAGGTGGCAGCACCATCAAAAATCTCCTTGCTTTGAATAAGCATCTTGAAATTCATGGCATTGATATTTCTAAGGAATCTTATCAAGTTGCAAAACGAATTAATTCAGATGCTATACAAAATGGTGATGTTCATCTTAGGATTGGAAATGTAGACGCGCTACCTTATCAAAATGACTACTTTGACCTTGTATTTGCCATTCAAACACATATTTTCTGGGATGATTTAAAAAAAGGCTTTCTGGAGACCTATCGGGTCATGTCTAGCCACTCCACTTTAATTATTGCTTGTGAAAAAGAAAAAATAAATTATCATATGCCAGAATATACTGCAACTCATGCGTTGGAAAATATTTTAAAAAATGTTGGCTTTGCAAAAATTGAAGTGAGGCAGAATCAAAATTGGGTTTTATATATTGTGTATAAAGCTATCAGCGTTGATGCTGACTAATTTATAATTATTTAATAGAGCTATTTTCTTCCATTTGTCAAGTCTATCTATGGTAACGTCATTACTCGCAAAGTCTAATTTAATTTACTAATCTAGTAAATTTATTCTTTTAGATAACTAGGTATTTAAATATAGTATTACTAATTTATTTTTTAAAAAATCCAAATCTATTGGTAGCTTTTTGGTTGCTAAACAGACAAATTTTATAATGTTTATCAAAGAGAACATAAAAAGAATGTTGATTTCTCAGCATTCTTTTTTTAATGTATTCCAGTAATAGAGCATTTATAGAATTTAAATTAGTGTTTTTATTTTAGATTCTTTGATAAAAGAGCTAAAATTGCATCACTATCATTTGAGGTATCTGTTTTTACTAGTCCAGTTTCAACTTTACTAAATAATGAGTTAATAATTATTAGTCGTTCTTCTTTTTCAATGTTAGTTCCAGCTTTTGTAAGAGCTTGATAGAATCTTGTCAAAGCAGCTTTTTGTTTATATTCAGTAGCTAAATGATGATTTGACATAACGATTTTTATCAATATTCTAATAATATAGATAAAAAATGAAATAATCGAAATAAGTATAAATGATTTAGATATAAATGGGAGCTCATTTTGGATAGTATTTAAATAAGAATGTATTACGACAACTAACCCTGCTAGAGCAGCTATTAAAGCAAGAGCTGCAAAAATGAGAAAATATGTCCATTTTTTTGCTAGCTTTTGATGCTCTTCGGAGCGTTCTCTCCAAAGAGTTTCTGGTGCTTCTAAAGAAAGTTTGTTTTCGTAGGTATCCTCTAAAGCTTTAATTTTTTCATGTTTTTCTCTCTGCCAGTCGTCGAGAGATTGTTGAAATGCGGCAAACTCAGAAACATTTTTATCATATTGCATCTGAATTTGATTATGCTTATCTTCTAAGAAAGTTGTAATTTGTTTAAACTGTACGTCAGAGTCAGCTGATATATCTTTTAACTTGCTAGTTAAAGGAATTACTATATTTGCTTCAAAATCAGAAATATTTTCTTTAATATTTGAAAATTCTTCTCTAAGTAGATAGAATGCTGGATAACTTTTATATTGGTAATTGCTTGAAAAATGGCTACCGATATAATTATTGTTTTTTGAGAGATAGATAAAATTTTCGATAGCATCATCAAGGCTATTTTGAGTCTGTTGGATATAGAATGAAACAAATTTTCTTATTTTCCAAAACTCTATATCTTCATCAATAGGAGAGTCTAATGATAATAAGTGAACTCTTATGCCTGATTCTTTTGATTCATGACTATTTGTTAGATAATGGTAGATTTGGTTATTTATGCTGTCAATATTCAATTCTTCAAGCTCGGAAATAAAAGTTTTTATTGTGTTGTATCGGTTTTTTAAATTCTCCCATTCTGTCTTAAAATCATTTGGAGCGACATCATAGATTGAATTCCAATAGCCAAAGTTATTTGCTATTATTTTTCCAAGCTCTTCAAATGTAAAAAGCTCTTCGTTTACATTAAATTCAATTATAAAATCGCTAGGAATTACGAATCTAAATAGAATCTTATCATCTAGAAAATTTGATACTTGACTTTTGGTATAATTCATAAATTCCACCTTTTATAGATTAATTATATTATTATCTATTATATCATAGAAATGTAAGATAAAATGAGTCATATATATGTAAAATTATTGACAGTATTAGTTAGTTTATCAGAAACTCAGTAATAAGGTATATTACTAAAGACTTATTAAAAATAATTCCAAATTTATTGGTAGCTTTTTGGTAGCTAAACAGACAAATTTTATAATGTTTATCAAAGTGAATATAAAAAGAATGTTGATTTGTCAGCATTCTTTTTTATTTCAAATAGTTTCTCAGAATTAGAAATTGGGGGTTATTAAACTCTTGATTTTTTCAGCAAGCTATGGTATTCTTTTGTTAGTTAATAAACTAACAAAAAGGAGAACAAATGTTTTCACCTACTAAATTAAAAGAAAAAAGAGAAAGTCAAGGATTGTCTCAATCTCAACTTGCATCCAGGTTGGGAATCAGTAGAGCCTCATATTTTAATTGGGAAGCGGGTAAAACAAAGCCTAATCAACATAATTTGAGTAAATTGAGTCAGATTTTGAATGTTGATACTCGATATTTTGAATCAGAGTATGAAATAGTTGAAACTTATCTCAAGCTAACTGAAAAGAATAAAGAAGCGACACTTCATTATGCTACAGAACTGTTGAACAAACAGAATGTAAAGGTTGTAGACATTCCTCAGCGTTTTGCTTATAAAGTTTACGAAAAATTATCAGCTGGCACGGGAACAGCATACTTTGATGATGGTAATTACGATACAGTTTATTTTAATCATCAATTTGATTATGACTTTGCATCGTGGGTGTTTGGTAATTCAATGGAACCAACATATGAAAATGGTTCTGTAGCCCTAATTAAGCAAACAGGATTTGATTATGATGGAGCTATCTATGCCATAGATTGGGATGGTCAAACTTATATCAAGAAAGTCTATCGTGAAGAAAATGGACTTCGTTTAGTTTCACTCAATCGGAACTATTCAGATAAGTTTGCGCCTTATGATGAGAATCCTCGTATCATAGGGAAAATCGTTGGAAACTTTATGCCTTTAGAGGACTGAGTATGACTTGGTTTGATTATAGTCTCGAACCGAAGAGTGACATTGCCTTTATTGATATGAAATCTTTTTACGCAAGTGTAGAGTGTGTCGATAGAGGCCTGCATCCACTTAAGACTTCACTTTGTGTTATGAGTCGAGCAGATAATTCTGCTGGGTTAATCCTTGCTTCCTCTCCTATGTTTAAGAAGGTATTTGGGAAATCAAATGTTGGACGTTCCTATGATTTACCATTTGATGTAAAGACTAGAAAGTTTTCTTACTATAATGCTGGAAAACAAGGTTTACCGACAACGATAGACTATGTCCGTTATATAGAGGAATGGGCAAAAACAACTGTGATTGTTCCTCCGAGAATGGATACTTATATTGCAGTCAATATGGAGATTCAAAAAATTTTTCAAGATTTTGCAGCATCAGACGATATCTATCCATACTCAATTGACGAAGGATTTATCGATTTAACTAGTTCATTAAATTTTTTTGTGCCTGATAAAAGTATTAGTCGAAAAGATAAGTTAGATATTATCTCAGCTGCTATTCAAAAAAAGATTTGGAGAAAAACAGGAATCTATTCAACGGTAGGTATGTCTAATGCTAATCCCTTATTAGCGAAGTTAGCACTTGATAATGAGGCTAAAAAAACTCCGACAATGAGAGCCAATTGGTCCTATGAGGATGTAGAAAAGAAAGTATGGTCTATCCCTAAAATGACAGATTTCTGGGGAATTGGGAATCGGATGGAGAAGAGATTACATAGTTTAGGCATCTTTTCGATTAAAGAATTGGCACAAGCTAATCCTGACTTGATTAAAAAAGAGCTTGGTATCATGGGCTTAGAGTTATGGTTTCATGCTAATGGGATTGATGAAAGTAATGTTCATAAACCTTATAAGCCAAAGTCAAAAGGGATAGGGAACTCTCAAGTTTTACCTAGAGATTATGTCCAACAAAGAGATATTGAGATCATACTTCGTGAGATGGCAGAACAAGTTGCTGTTAGATTGAGAAGAGTTGGTAAGAAAGCAACTGTAGTTTCTATACACTTAGGGTATTCTAAAGTGGAACAGAAACGATCTATTCATACTCAAATGAAGATTGAACCAACTAATCAAACAGCACTACTGACAAACTATGTTTTAAGGTTATTTCACACTAAATATACTTCAGGAGCTATCAGAAGTGTTGCAGTGAGCTATTCAGGTTTAGTAGATGAATCATTTGGATTGATTTCATTATTTGATGATGTTGAGAAAATAGAAAAAGAAGAAAGGCTCCAGTCCGCAATCGATGCTATTCGAACAGAATTTGGTTTTACTTCACTATTGAAAGGGAATGCCCTGGATCAGGCTTCTAGAACAATTGCAAGAAGTAAACTCATTGGTGGTCATTCAGCTGGAGGATTAGATGGACTAAAATGATGAATCGTTCTTATTTACCTTTTTTGTCTGCAAGAGAGTATCAAGACCGTGGGATGGCTAAGTGGATGGGATTCTTTTTGTCAGAACATTCAAGTTCTCTTTGGGAAGAAAATAATAGAGAAGACATCTCCATTTCTCTATCAATGGAAGAGAAAGTTCGATTTGTTCGTCAACTTTATACGAATGCATTCCCAGCAACTTTTGTTTGTAAGCTCTCAAATAGAAGAAAAGTAGTATCGGGTATTGTTAAAGAGATGGGGAGAGAATCTATATCCATTAAATCAGACTTTGGTTTTTTTCGCTTAAAATGGGAAGATATACTCGATATACAGATAGAAGGGGTAGATTTATATGAATCGTAAAGAATTATATGATGATAAATTGCAGCTAGATTATTTTTCTGATTCTTATTTACGGTTTGAGTCAGATTTTTACAAGTATTCTGCTTTAGACATACCATTAACATTTATCACTGATGATATTTTACGTACAATGGCTATGTCTCAAAAACATTATTTTAAACTTAACAAAAGTAAATCTTTAGATAATCGTGATCATTACTTTGTTTTTTCTATCAAGATGAACAAAGATAGTAGTGGGATTAGGCAGTATGAATATCAGAGACATTGTTTTAGTTTGTAAGAGTCCGATAGGGCTCTTTTTTCTGTGATAATTTTATCAAAAAGTATTTGTTATACTTTTTTTAATTTAGATTTATCTTGGGGGTTTGGGGGCGTGCCACCACATTTTCATATCGTTTGTTTTTTGAACCGTGAAGTTTGAAATGGCAGGCGATATGATTTTTGAGATATTGTGGACACAATATCTGAGCTCGCAAAGACCGAACAAGAAGCAAGTGAGGTCTTTAGGAAGCGTACTGACAATGTGAGGTAGACTTACACTGTCATACAAGTAGAATGTTGAAGGGATATCAGAATGGGACAAGAAATTAAGTCAATCCGAAAGCAATTTAGAATCACGAGACAAGAAGAAAAACAGATAAAAGAAATGATGAGGGAACAAAAAATGGAAAGTTTCTCAGAATTTCTTCGTCAGAATTTATTGAAAAAGAATTATCAGGATAGAATTTTTGAAAGTTGGTTCTCTCTTTGGAACTCTCAGAAGTTAGAACAGATTAGTCGAGATGTGTATGAAGTTCTGGTTGTTGCAAGAGAAAATCATCAAGTGACTCAAGAGCACGTCTCAATCTTATTGACTTGTGTTCAAGAATTAATTGTAGAAATCAATCAAGCTCAGCCACTCAGTCGTGAATTCTGTGAAAAATATATGGGATAGGAGACTGCTATGGTTTATCGCTATCGTACCAATCTCAAAAAAGTATTTCTAACTGATCCAGAATTACACCAATTGAATGAACGGATTGCTAAGAGCAATTGTCAAAATTTCTCAGTCTATGCCAGAAAAGTTTTACTTAATCCCAATATGTCATTTGTCACGATTAACACTGATACTTATGACCAGTTAGTTTTTGAATTGAGACGGATTGGAAATAACATCAATCAAATTGCGCGTGCGATTAATCAAAGCCATCTGATTTCTCAGGACCAATTACAAGAATTGAGTAAAGGAGTTGGAGAGTTAATTAAGGAAGTGGACAAAGAATTTCAAGTTGAGGTGAAAAGACTGAAGGAGTTTCATGGTAGTTACTAAACACTTTGCGACGCACGGGAAAAAATATCGTAGGCGTTTAATCAAGTATATTCTCAACCCTGATAAAACGGACAATTTGAAATTGGTATCTGATTTTGGCATGAGCAATTACTTGGACTTCCCTAGTCATGCAGAAATGGTAGAGATGTACAATGTCAACTTCAGCAATAATGACAAGTTGTACGAATCCAGAAACGACCGACAAGAAAAACACCAACAAACTATTCATGCTCATCACCTCATTCAATCATTTTCTCCTGAAGATAGTCTGACACCTGAAAAAATTAACCGCATTGGTTATGAGACCATGATGGAATTGACAGGAGGTCGTTTTAAGTTTATCGTAGCAACTCACACAGACAAAGATCATGTTCATAATCACATCCTAATCAACGCTATTGACCGCAATTCAGATAAAAAGTTGATATGGAACTATGCCTTGGAACGAAACCTCCGTATGATTTCAGACCGTATTTCTAAAGTGGCTGGTGCAAAAATTATTGAGAAACGTTATTCCTATCGAGATTATAAAAAATATAGGGAATCTAGTCATAAGTTTGAATTGAAACAACGTCTTTATTTTTTGCTGCAGCAATCTAAATCGTTTGATGATTTTTTAGAGAAAGCAAAGCAGTTGCATGTTCAGATTGATTTTAGTCAAAAGCATAGCCGTTTTTTGATGACAGATAGAACGATGATAAAACCAATTCGAGGACGCCAACTCAGCAAACGAGATCTATATGATGAAGAATTTTTTAGAACGCATTTTGCTAAGCAAGAGATTGAAAGTCGTTTAGAATTTTTGTTGAACCGTGTCAATTCTTTAGAAGAGTTAAAAACAAAAGTAAAAGAATTGAATCTAACCATTAACTTAAAACAAAAAAATGTAACTTTTATTCTGGAAGAAGATAATCAAAAGATAAGTTTGGGTCATCAAAAAATAAGTGATAAGAAATTATATGATGTCAAATTTTTTCAAGATTATTTTAAAAATAAGGAAGTCGGTGCTTCAGAAGAATTAGAGAATTTACAGGAACAGTACCATGCTTTCCAAAAAGAGCGAGATAAGGATAAAGTATCCACTGAAGAGATTGAGGAAGTCTTTGAGACATTTAAGGAAAAACGAGATACCGTTCATGAATTTGAAGTGGAACTTGCAGAGAACCAAATAGATGAGCTAGTTGATGAGGGTATTTATATCAAAGTGTCTTTTGGTATTAAGCAGAGTGGTCTCATTTTCATTCCCAATTATCAGCTAGATATTATCGAAGAAGACAATCAGAAAAAATATAAAGTCTATATCCGAGAGTCAACCTCATATTTTGTCTATAACAAAGAACATTCGGATAAGAATCAGTATATTAAAGGGCGAACCTTGATTAGACAGTTAACCAACGATAATCGAGTAATACCATACAGAAGACCGACTGTTGATCGACTTCAAGAAAAGATTTCTGAGATTAACCTCTTGATTGAGTTAACAGAGAGAGACAAAAAATACCAGGACATCAAAGACGAACTGGTTGCAGAAATAGCAGAGCTAGACATCAAACTGACTCAAACAAATGAAAAAATCGCCACCTTAAACAAGATGGCGGAAGTGCTTATCAATTTGAAGAGTGAAGATGTGAGCAGTCGAAAGCTTGCAAGATATGACTTTTCAAAATTAAATTTGCCAGAATCAATTACAGTCGAACAAGTAACCGAAGAAATAAGAGTGTTTCAAGAGGAGCTAGGTCATTATCTTTATGAGTATGAAAGACTGATTAGAATATTGGAAGAATTTGTAAAAATGTTAAATATTACTACTAATAATCCTAATCCAAAATTTCAAGAGAATATTTTGATGGACTAATCTCTCTAATTGACATAGTGGTATAAAATATTTGATAACTAAAGACTAGACTGGTATATAAATAGTGACAAGAGCACCGTTCTCAAAATTACTCAAATTTACTTCTCCGCCATGAATTTTCGCTACCCGATTAACAAATGCTAATCCAATTCCGAAATGACTTCCTTGCTCTGAATTTGTTGCCTGTTTGTCTTGATAGTATAGTAACCCATATTTCTCGAGTATATTCTCAGAAAATGAAGAATCGCTATTCCATATGGAAATATAAAATTTATTATCTATTAACTTATAGTCTACTCTTATTAATGGATAATTACTTTTGGAATGGTCAATTGCATTATTAATAATATTTAGGATTGCTCGTAGGAATAAGTTTAAATTAAGTGTTAAATTAATAGTGATTGGTAGATTATTTGAAAATTGGATTTTAGCCTTTTTATCAGTAATTAACTTAATTTCTTGTTCAAATAATTCAAGTAAGTAATCCGAAGAGAAACTCTCCCAATTAGAACTATCATTATAGAATGTTTTAGAGTAATTAATTAGCTGATTAAAGTATCTATTAAGTTGTTGGCTAGCAATTTCGATATCTCCTAAACATTGACCAATATTTCCAGTAATATCTATAGATTGTAAAAATTGAGTATTTCCTTGAATAATTGTTAAAGGTGTCTTCAAATCATGTGCTGCAGCTGAGACTTGAAACATCAATTCCTTTTTTTGCTGTTTTTCAGATTGAATCATTTTTTTAATCGTTGACTGCATTTCCTGAATTTTTTGTCTTGTTTCAATCAGTTCAATCAAAGTTAATTTAGCTGGGGCTTGTTCATTTATATCAACCAATAGACTTTGATTATAAACAATATTTGTTTCTTGCTTTATCTTTTCTAGAAGGTTGCTAATATTTTTAGCAATAATAGAAAATAAAATTAGACTAATATAAATCCAAGAAATTGTGCTGAAATAGATAGTAAATGCACCTGCATTTTTTTCAGTAATATTAGTAAAAGCAGTAAATAACAATGGTAGCAAATAAAATAGAAAAAGACTAATAAGAAATTGTCTTAAAATCTTAAAATATGTTTGTTTAATCAGTTGGTTAAAAGTCAGAGCGTTATCCACTGATAACCACCTCCCCAGATTGTTTTAATTGGATTAATTTCATAAGGTTTTAATTTTTGCCTGATTTGGTATACATACTCTGTAATAGACCTTCCCAGTGTTTCAGAATCATGAGGGTAAAGATAATCAAAGAGTTCGTCATTTGAAAATATTCTATTTGGATTGCTGGAAAGCAACAAAATTAATTGGAATTCTCTTTTTGTAGTTGGAATATGTATATCCGAAATTCTAAGTTCTTCTTTAGTTTTATCAATTGCCAGAGGTCCAAATTGTAGAATCTCACTAGAATGATTATTGCGCACTTCTCGACGGATATGCATCTGTACTCTAGCTACTAGTTCAGGTATGCTAAATGGTTTTGTAATATAGTCATCTGCACCGGACTGTATACCATACACAATATCCTCTTCTAAATTTTTGGCTGTTAAAAATATGATTGGAACAGAAATAAATTCTCGGATGTACTTACAGATTTCAATTCCACTGTGAGGCATCATGATATCTAAAATAATTAAATCATAGCCAATAAAATGACAGATATCAATTTCTGGAATAGCAGTCAGTGTATCTACTACAAAGTTTTTATTCTCTAGCACATTTTTAATAAGTCTTAAAATGGCAATATCATCATCTATGACTAGGATTTTATATTGCATAGTTGCCTCTCCTTTTAAAATATATTCTAATTATATTATACCATATTTACCCTCAAGTAATGATATAGGGTAATAATAATCTAAATAATTGAGATTTCTTATGGAAATGAGTATATAGTCTGTTACTCTATCACTAGTATATGACAATACGATAATCTGGAATCAAAAAAATTACATAGAAATCAGAAATTCTGATATTTTTCCGATATTCGTTTTGTAGAATATGAAATGTAGATGACAACTTATCATCTGCCCTAATAGTCACTATTATGGATTGGGAATTATTCTATAGCATGTTTTTCTGAGAGTAGTTCAAAACTCCAAATCAGCAATATATGTGGTAAGTTAAATCAATTTGCTCAGAATTTAGCAGGTAAACATAGTTGTTACTCTATTGAAATTGCTGTAGGGTAATATGAATAATAGGAAGGAGAATGTTATGTACCAAAAACTAACTATTACAAAAACGGTAGCTATCGAACTTCGACAAATGGTGCAGGTAATGGGTGCTTACAAAGGGCAGTTGCAGTCATGCTACGAGGAATAATAGATAGCAAACTTCAGTTCGGGTTTCAGCTTTCCATGTAGTACAATTTATAGTTCATGTATGGCTAGAAATTGATGGAATACCAATTGGTGAAGAAATGGATTTATCTAAATTACAAATAATTATATTTGTAAAAGGAGGACAAAGGTAAATGATTAAAATAGAAAATGTTAGTAAAGCTTTTAGCGATAAGGTTGTTCTTTCAAAAATTTCGTTTACAGCAAACGAAGGGGAGGTAACAGCACTAATTGGACCAAATGGATCTGGTAAATCAACTTTAATAAAAATATTGCTTGGCTTGATTTCTAAAGATGAAGGTAAAGCGACTTTTGATGGAAAAAATTATGAAGAATTAGGAAAATACCCCTTCAGATATGTAGGTGCATTTCTAGATAGTTTTCAACCCAATCCAACAAGGACGGCCTATAATCACTTGAGGTGGATTGCTTTAACTAGTGGTATAGATAAGCAGAGATGTTTAGAATGTTTAAAAATAGTTGGCCTTCAGGATGTTGGTAATAAAAGGATAAAAGACTACTCTCTTGGAATGAAACAAAGACTGGGGTTGGCTACGGCTATTTTAGGGAATCCTAAAATACTTATTTTGGATGAACCAATTAATGGACTTGATCCAGATGGAATTAGATGGGTTAGAGAGTTTCTAAGAGAATTTGTGAGAAACGGTAAAATAGTTTTAATCACAAGCCATTATATGAATGAGTTAGAACTTACGGTTGATAAAATTGTAGGATTATCTAATGGTAAGGTAGTCATTGATGGTAGCAGCAAAGATGTTCTTGAAGAATATGGCTCTTTTGAGGAAGCATATTTTAAATCTGTTACAAGTTAGATGGGGGTAATGCTTTATGAAAAATACTCGTAGTGAACTATACAAAATACTATCATTGCCACTTTTTTGGATGGGTGTAGCAATTGTGATTGCAATCAGTGTATTCTTTACCTTTCAAAATATTCAAGTTATTAATGCGATAGCAAATGGTCATACAGAGATTCTTATACTTGAAGATACGACTAGTCAATTAACAGAGTTTCAAACAGTAAGGGATGCGATATTATCTTCCCCTTACCAATCTAGTATTCTATTTTCTCCAATCTTATTTGCACTGATTCTATCTACGGAGTACAAATTTGGTCAGGAATCATTAACTAAATTGTTAACACCAAAATGGCAGACCGTTTTAACAGGTCAGATTTGTTCTGGAATGATTGTAGCCAGTACGTTGACGATAGCTCTATCTCTTATAAATAGTGCAATGCTCTATGTGATGTTAGATGAAACATTACAAAAATATCTTAGCCTAGGTCTTGTTTTAGAAGTAACGTTAAGAATCATTATCTTTGCCATAACATTGACATTGCTTTCAATGTTTTTAGTAAAAATAACAAGAAAGCCTATTCCATCTGTCATTGTTATTGTAAGTATTCTTATTATAACTTTATCAGGTATATTGAGAGTCCTTTCTCCGACACTTGAACATTTACTCCCTCTAATAGGTGCAAAGTCATTTGTATTCGGAAGAGTAGAAAATAACAATCCTTCGGAAATGTATGGTTTGTTATTATTGTTATCTCAAGCATCAATAGTAACTATTTTGATGTATATTAAAGCTTGGTTTGAGAATCAGAAGGACAAGTAATATGGATGAAATAGTATATGCTCTTATTTATAAAAAATATAGTTTGAATGCAGTGAAAATACAAATTCTAAGTCAGTTATTGCTTGTTTTATTTATCTGTATTCTTAGTTTGATAACATTTGAAATCAATGGTAATAATATTGTATTATCAAACAATCAAATTTTGTTAATTGCATCTTATTTATTTATGATTGGCGGACTGATAAATGGCTCTATAGAAGTCGAGAATCCAGAATCTAAAATAGTCTATTTATTAACTGGAAACAAAAATAGTAGTACACAAAAAATTATGATTGTTGAGTTAATAGATTGTGTATTACAAGCTATTCTATCATTCTTAGTCATCATTATTTTCTTCATTTTTAAAGGAAGTATTAAAGAAGTTAGCGTAATACAGTTTTTTTCTTATCTATTTAGTAGCGTTTTGTGTTTCTTCATTGCATATTATTTAACTTTATTTTTTAAGAGTTCGATGACAGCGATAGCTACTTTGCTACTATTTCCAATATTAGTTATACCCTATATCGAACGTGTATTTCCTGAAGCATTACCATATATTTATTATGAAACAATTTCTGAAAGTTTTAAAATATCAGCAATGTCTGCTAGTCATATCATACTATTATTGTGGAATTTGATGTTGCTCCTATTAATCTATTTGAAAGTCAAAAAGAGGTTGAAAAATGATTAGTAAAATCATTCAGAAGTCATGTTCGGGGAATTTTTAATATTACTAAAACAATATAAAAAAGGTATAAGTATTGATTTCAGTAAACCAATTAGGGGTTAAGAAAATCTCAAAAATCAATAGGGTGAATCAATATTTTCGACATGTTTTATATAGGAAAAAAGATAGCAGTACCTAAAATGATATATAAATCAACAATCGGCATTTAAGATAGTAAAAACTATTAAATAGAAAACGAACGGATTAATAATGTACCTTATTAGAAAATTAATCTTGTTCGTTTTTATGTTTTACACTATTAATCATTAACAATAGTTAATAATATATTTATTTAATTTATAAGTGTGTTTTAAATATTTTTATGACAATTTGGCATAAAATACAAGTCTCGTTCAGATCTTAACTATAATTTTATTAGAAGTGAACGAGTGTATATGCGCGTCAGAGATTTGATTTACGCAAGAGTATATTGCACAGTACTTGTTCTGGAGTCAATTTCATACTCTAAGATTGAGGGTGGTCAACGAACGCTAGCTATCTATTGACTATTTAATAATGCTCTCTTCCCTCTATAAAGTATATATTAGGGCTGGCAGATTATCCTTATTACCTGAAAAATAAAAATAGTCCCTCCTGATTTGTTCATTGATAATTGAATAATCTTGGGTGGGGCTTTATTTGTTGAGCAATAGAATGTAATATTCTAGGAAATGAGCGAGAATCATTTATTCAAAAATAGTATGCTAACCTATCTGCCATGACACAAATAATGATACTTCTGACCGTTCAGGCCGCCATCGTAAAAAGATAGTGGGTGAAACTCCCATGAGTGATAATACCAATCATTCCCACTGAGAGCAACTTAGAGTAACATGTTATCAGGAGGGAAAGTTCTGGAATAATCAGTAGTAAAATATAGTATGCAATTTTCATTCCTTAAATTTTTATACTCCCGAAATATGCTAACTAATAGTCACATAATCAAAAGGTTGGAATTTATAAGTGTGGACGAAAGTTTTCATACTATGTCCCCTTGTTTTGTCTTTCATCACTTCTGTGAACTCTGTCAGAAAGTCAGGCTAAATCTTATTTAGTTATAAGTAATAGCTAGCTTCTATAGAATGATAATGAAAATTCTAGATTGGATTTGCATAATACTGTTATCAGTAGATCTTCTATCCATTGATTTGTTTCGCCTGTGTTACAAAATTTCTATTAGTTTTACAAGAAAAAATAGAACGGTTTTTATCCTAATTACGAGCAGTCTAAGCAGCTTTTTCCTTTGTTTAAATAAAACTAAAATTTAGTATTGTTCAGCTTCAGAGAAGTGCTTGAATGACTGATTTGTGAACATTTTCCTATAATTTTGAAATATTTTTGAGACTATAATATATCAGATAAACATGTCTTTTGTGTTTTACTTTATTTTACAATAAGACTAATTTTTGAATGTCAGTAATTTTAAACAGTTGATAAAATCTTTGTTCTCAGACGGTTAATAGAAATGCTTATGAGAAGTGTTTAATAAATTAATTTTAGTTCAAAATGTCCAATTTGGACACTTTGAATGATTTCTTAGTTTTATATATTATACTTTTCTCAGGAGAAAGCTAGATGTACAGACGTTTGAGAGATTTGAGGGAAGATCACGATTTGACTCAAAAACAAATAGCTAAAATACTTTCGTTTACAAACTCAGCTTATGCTAAAATTGAACGGGGTGAGCATGCCTTAACGGCAGATGTATTGGTAACACTCTCAAAATTTTACGATGTCAGTACAGACTATCTATTGGGATTGACAGATTTTCCTGATAAAATTCGCTTTAGAAAAAAAACTCCTTAATTTCATTTAGTTTGAAAATAAGGAAATTTTTTTATTTGTTCTTTGACAATTGAATAGTCCAAAATGGTACTTTCCTCATTTGTGGAGCAGTTTTGAATGGCTCGCCATGATAAGAGCGACATTAAAACCATCAATAAAATAGAGCGATACTTTATATGCCATGATACAAATGATATACAATGATACTTCTGACCGTTCAGGCTGCCACCGTAAAAGAGCAGCAAGTGTAATTCTTATGATGACTTCATCAGTCATGCCATGGAGGTGAACAAATCTAAGAAAGGAAGTAGTAAAATCATGGAAACAGTAAACTATAAAGATTTAGTTGCGATTGGTTTTCCAGAGCACACATCGAGAAATATTATTAGACAAGCAAAAAAGATTGCTGTAAAAAAGTTTGAAGAAGCTAGAAAAAATGATAAGAATGCGGTACAATTAGGATGTTCACCTTTCGATAATAAAAGGTTAGGCATTGCTCCTAAAAATATTGTAGAAAATTTAATTGGTATTTCTTTTTCAGATATAGAAGGTGAGAAAAATGGTTATATCAAAGACAAAGAAATATAAAGGTGTATACAAAGATTCAAAAGGAAAAATTTATTTTCAAATTGAATTAGGAGTTGATCCAATAACTGGGAAAAGAATTCAAAAGAAAGGAAGGAAAAATCAACAGGGACTACCGTTTAATTCTTTTAAGGAAGCATATGAAGAGATACTTCGTTTAAAACATGAATTTGTGAACTCTACTATTAATAATAGTTTTCTAACTTTTAGAGAGTTTATGGAAGAGATTTATTTAAAATATTATCAACAAAAAGTTCAATTTGTAACTTATCAGACCGCTTTACCACATCATCAGTTATTTATTAAGCAATTTGGTAGAAAAAAATTATCAGATATTAGTACTATTGACTGTGAAAGATTTCGCTTAGCTATTATAGACAAGTATTCTAGTAACTATGCTAAAAATATGTGGTCTAGATTTAAAGCATGTCTGGGCTATGCAGAAAGATTGGGTTATATTGATAGAGTTCCTTTTAAAGGATTAGATAATCCTAGAGGAAAGCACCCTGATACAAAATTTTGGACATTTGATGAATTTAAGAAGGTAATAAACTCTTTTGATATTAGTGAGTATGAGGGACTCCATAATTACATGACGATCTGGTTATATTTTATGACTGGTTTAAGAGTTAGTGAGGGTATTGCTCTTAAATGGGAAGATATTGATTTTAAACGTAAATGGATTCATGTTCATTCGACGATTGAGAAAGATAAAAACGGTGTATGGTATGCTAAACAACAAACAAAGACAGTAGCAGGGAATCGTAAAATTGATTTAGATGATTTTACGATTACAATACTTAAAAAATGGCGAGAAGTTCAAATCAAGAATGATGATAAAGATTATGTAATATCACGTTTTGGTGCCCCCTTGTGTAAGTCTACAATTTCTAGGATAATAAAAAGGCATGCTAAGATTACTGGTGTACCAGAAATTACGGGGAAAGGATTAAGACATAGTCATGCATCTTATCTTATAAATGTGTTACATAAGGATACTTTATATGTTTCATATCGATTAGGACACGCTGATAAGTCAACCACGTTGAATACATATAGTCATTGGTATTATTCAGGTGATTCAACAATTTCAGAAGAGATTACAAACAGTTTAGATAATCTTGGATTATCAATTTACCTACCAAATTCCTGCCAGAGTTGAAAATTGAGGAATTAACCCACTAATACTGGGAGAAAATAGGATTTGCAAATTGTTACTCTTAAATAATAGAGCGACTACATTTGTAGCTTAAAAACATGATTAAACCGCTATTCTTAGAACTAGCGGTTTTTCTTTTTGTTTGAGAAGGGGCAAAAAAGGGGCAAAAATAGTAATGCTTTTCAAACTTTGAATCATTTATTTATGATTCCTTATGAAAAAATTTACTTTTTAATCTCATTTTGTTATAATAGAAATCAAGAAAGAATATCTTATCAGTAAATCCTAAGCGAGCCTGTGGGAGTGGAAGTCAGGTGATTGAGAGATAAGTGTGGCGCTTTTGGTTTTTTAATAAAGATAATGAAGTAATAAATTAGGGTGGAACCGCGTTTTTGACGCCCCTAGGTCACTTGACTTAGGAGCAAAAACACGGTTCTTTTTGTATCCAAAGTCGCAAGAATTAAAAAAAGGAGTAAAACATGTCTAAAAAACTAACCTTCCAAGAGATTATTTTGACTTTGCAACAATACTGGAATGACCAGGGTTGTATGCTGATGCAGGCTTATGATAATGAAAAGGGTGCAGGAACCATGAGTCCTTATACTTTCCTTCGTGCCATTGGTCCTGAACCATGGAACGCAGCCTATGTAGAGCCATCACGTCGTCCAGCGGACGGTCGTTACGGAGAAAACCCAAACCGCCTCTACCAACACCACCAATTCCAAGTGGTTATGAAACCATCACCATCAAACATTCAAGAACTCTACCTTGAGTCATTGGAAAAATTGGGTATCAATCCTTTGGAACACGATATTCGTTTTGTTGAAGACAACTGGGAAAACCCATCAACTGGTTCAGCTGGCCTTGGTTGGGAAGTTTGGTTGGACGGTATGGAAATCACTCAGTTCACCTATTTCCAACAAGTCGGTGGTTTGGCAACTGGTCCGGTAACTTCTGAGGTCACTTACGGTTTGGAACGTTTGGCTTCTTACATCCAAGAAGTAGATTCAGTTTATGATATCGAGTGGGCTCCAGGAGTTAAATACGGAGAAATCTTCCTTCAGCCAGAATATGAGCATTCAAAATACAGCTTTGAAGTTTCTGATCAAGATATGCTTCTTGAAAACTTCGAAAAATTTGAAAAAGAAGCTGGACGTGCCTTGGAATTAGGCCTTGTGCACCCAGCCTATGACTACGTTTTGAAATGTTCACACACCTTCAACTTGCTTGATGCTCGTGGAGCGGTATCCGTTACAGAACGTGCCGGTTACATTGCCCGCATCCGTAACTTGGCCCGTGTAGTAGCTAAAACTTTCGTTGCAGAACGCAAGAAACTTGGTTACCCACTTCTCGACGAAGCTACACGCGCTAAACTCCTAGCAGAAGAGGAAGAATAGACAGAATTACGGGAATAAATGACTGAAAGTCGACCGTAGGTCGCTAAATAAAACAAGACCGCTGTAGTGAAAGTCGGATAAGAAGTTTCTTATCCGATTGGGGAACTGACGAGACTTAAGGCTTGGCAGTTAGCAATGAAACCGAAGGTTTGCTTGCGTCCCCCACTACTAAAGGTCTTGTTGAAGAAAATTAATTGATTGTGTAAAGGAAGAAACATGACAAAAAACTTATTAGTAGAATTAGGACTTGAAGAGTTACCAGCCTACGTTGTCACACCAAGTGAAAAACAACTAGGTGAAAAAATGGCAGCCTTTTTGGACGAAAACCGCCTTTCATACGAAGGAATTCAAACTTTCTCAACTCCACGACGTTTGGCTGTTCGTGTACTTGGTTTGGCAGAGCAGCAAACAGATTTGACTGAAGATTTTAAAGGACCTTCTAAAAAAATCGCCTTGGATGTAGAAGGAAACTTTTCTAAAGCAGCTCAAGGATTTGTCCGCGGAAAAGGCTTGACAGTTGATGATATTGAATTCCGTGAAATTAAAGGTGAAGAATATGTCTACGTGACAAAACATGAAGCTGGGAAACCTGCTGAGGAAGTATTGACAGGAATTCCAGAAGTGTTGGCAAGCCTAAGCTTCCCGGTTAGCATGCACTGGGCAAACAATACCTTTGAATACATTCGTCCAGTCCACACTTTAATAGTCCTTTTGGATGATGAAGCTCTTGACCTAGATTTCTTAGATATTCATTCAGGCAGAGTCAGCCGTGGACATCGTTTCCTTGGACATGAAGTTGAGATTCGTCATGCTGATAGTTATGAAGAAGACCTGCGTAAAGTCTATGTAATTGCTGACAGTATTGAACGCGAAAACATGATTCGTGAACAAATCAAGGCTATTGAAGCTAGAGAGGGTGTCCAAGTACAGATTGATGATGGACTTTTGAATGAAGTTCTGAATCTGGTTGAATATCCAACCGCCTTTATTGGCAATTTTGATCCTAAGTACCTAGAAGTTCCAGAAGAAGTTTTGGTTACTTCAATGGAAACTCATCAACGCTATTTTGTAGTCCGTGATCTTGAAGGAAATCTAAAACCAAACTTTATTTCTGTCCGTAATGGAAACGCTGAACACTTGGAAAATGTCATTCGAGGAAATGAGAAAGTTTTGGTTGCTCGTTTGGAAGATGGAGAATTCTTCTGGCGTGAAGACCAAAAACTTAAAATTGAAGATTTAGTTGCTAAACTTTCACACGTTACCTTCCATGAAAAGATTGGTTCACTTCGTGAACACATGATTCGTACAGGACAAATTGCTATCCTGCTAGCTGAAAAAGCTGGTCTATCAGTTGATGAATCTATTGATCTTGCTCGTGCTGCAGCCATTTATAAATTTGACCTCTTAACCGGTATGGTTGGTGAATTTGATGAGCTTCAAGGGATCATGGGTGAGAAGTATGCGCTTCTTGCAGGTGAAAATGCTGCAGTGGCACAAGCAATCCGTGAACACTACCTTCCAGACTCAGCAGACGGAGCTCTTCCTGAATCTAAAGTTGGAGCAATACTTGCACTAGCCGATAAATTAGATACTCTCTTATCTTTCTTCTCTGTTGGTTTGATTCCATCTGGTTCAAACGACCCTTATGCCCTTCGTCGTGCAACACAAGGGATTGTTCGAATCTTAGAAGACTTCGGTTGGAATATTTCAATGGACGAGTTGATTGCGAGTCTTTATGCTTTATCGTTTGATAGTTTAACTTACGATAACCAAGAAGAAGTGCTTAACTTCATCAAAGCTCGTGTTGATAAGATGATGGGTTCTACTGCAAAAGATATTAAAGAAGCAGTTCTCGCAAGTTCAAACTTTGTTGTCTCTGATATGATTGAAGCGGCAGAAGCTCTTTCAGAAGCTGCGAAAACTGAAGATTACAAATCATCAGTTGAGTCATTATCTCGTGCCTTTAACCTAGCAGAAAAGGCAGAAGGTTCAGTCAAAGTTGATGGTAGCCTCTTTGAAAATGAGCAGGAAAAAGAACTAGCTCAAGCGGTAGAAAACCTAGAATTGAAAGGTTCAGCAAGCGATAAATTAACACAACTATTTGCTCTTAGTCCAGTTATTGATGCATTCTTTGACAATACCATGGTTATGGCAGAGGATATTGATGTTAAGAATAATCGTTTGGCTATTCTAGCTGAACTTGTCAATAAAGCAAAAACAGTGGCTGCTTTTAACCTTCTTAATACAAAATAGTAATTGAAAAGTAGATTGGAGCTCCAAATATGAAACCAGAAAAAATCGCTCGTATTAATGAACTTGCTAAAAAGAAAAAAACAGAAGGCTTGACTGCGGAAGAAAAAGTAGAACAAGCTAAACTTCGTGAAGAATATATCGAAGGCTATCGTCGTTCAGTACGTCACCACATTGAAGGAATCAAAATCGTAGATGAAGATGGTAATGATGTGACTCCTGAAAAACTTCGTCAAGTGCAACGAGAAAAAGGTTTACACGGCCGTAGTCTTGATGATCCGAATTCATAAATAAAAAAATTCTCGGTTTGTGTGCGAACCGAGATTTCTATTATTAAAAAGGAACCCAAAATGGTTCCTTTTTGTTAGTTATTAGTTACTAGCACCAGAAGTAGCATCTGCGCCACCACCGTGGCCGCCATCGGCTGAGTCAGAAGCGCCAGAAGTAGCATCGGCATCTCCGTGACCTCCAGCAGCAGGAGCAAAAGGTCCGCTACCGCCTACCAAACGTTGACCAGTTTCTTTCAAGTACCAGTCAAGCCATGGTTGGAAGTTAAAGACAATTTCATTGATACCAGCATATGATCCATCAGGATAGTACATAGCTTGGTAGTTGTGAGTATTGATAACACCTGCAGGTGAACCAGGAACAATTGTACGTACGTATTCTTGGTTTCCGTTACGAAGAGTTCCGATTACCCACTCAACGTTTTTCATACGTGCTGGTGGAAGTGATCCGTGAACTGTTGACATACGGCTACCAGATTGAGATGGGACACGTTTTGCAAACATTGTGTCAGGATCCTGGTGAGCATTGTTGTAGTAAAGGAATTGGTTGTTATCGTCAGCGTATGTTAGTTCAAAAGGCATAGCTTTCAAGAACATATCAATCTGGTTAACTGTCAAGATACCATGGTCAAGTTTAACATATGTATCACCTGAAACAGCACCTGTAATTTCTGCTACTTTTTCAACCCATTCTGGATCATCAGGGTCGACCTCTGTAATAGTTGTGGCAATTGGTTTTCCACAATCCAAATCTTCTGGTTCAATTGGTTTTGGTTTTTTCAATTTAGAAACGACTCCTACGTATTTGACAAAGTTATCTAAGCAAGACTCAAGGAATTTAACAGTTCCTTCGTTAATAATGTTTCCATTTGCGTCAAAAGCTTCTTTAGCTTTTCCAAGAAGGAACTCATTACCTGGCAATGTGTAGGCATTAACACCTGGTGCGTCAAGAATCTTACGAAGGTGAACTTGAGCACGTGAAGTTCCTTGGTCATAGTATGAAGCACCCACAATCATGACTGGTTTGTTTTCAAATGGATGAACTTCGAATGAAAGCCATTCAAGGACTGACTTAAGTGAAGCAGAAATAGTGTGGTTGTGCTCAGGAGTAGCAATAATCACACCATCAGCGCGAGTAATTTTGTTGTAAAGAAGGCGCAACTGGAAACTGTCATCCCATTTTTCGTCTTGGTTAAACATTGGAACTTCATCGATTTCCAAAACTTCTAGTTCAAATTTAAATTTAAACTGACGGCGGATGAACTCCAAGAGTTTGCGGTTATATGATTGATCGTAGTTTGATCCAACAAGTCCAACAAATTTCATTCTTTCGATCTCCTATCTTACAAATTTTCCCAGTCAAAGTCTTCAGCATCTTTGCGAAGAAGCTCTTGTGCGTTACGCAATTTCTCAGTAACTTTAACAAAGACACGGAAGTCATCAAAGATGGCATCCAATTTCTTGATGACATCAAGATCTACCAAGTCACCATTTTGATCAAATGCTTGAAGAGAATGTGAAAGCAAGAATTCATCTGGGAGAACATTTGCTTTGATCTCAGGAGCATTAAGAATTTGACGAAGTTGCAATTGAGCACGTGATGAACCGAGTGTACCATATGAAGCACCTGTAATCATGACAGGTTTGTTCAAAAGCGGGAATACACCATATGAAATCCAAGCAAGAGCGCTCATAAGAACAGCTGGGATTGAGTGGTCGTATTCTGGAGTACCGATAATAACTCCATCAGCGGCTTCAATTTTAGCAGCGATTTCCGTAGCTTCAGCTGGGATTTGTTTGTCAGCTGGTTTGTTAAATACAGGTAGATCTTTAATTTCTACCAATTCGATTTCTGCTTTATCAGCAAAGTGTTTCTGCATATATTGAAGCAGTTGGCGGTTTGTGGAACGTTTTGAGTTAGTTCCTACAATAGCAATAAGTTTAAGCATGGGCTTTCCTTTCTCTTTTTGCATTATTAATGATTTATCGTTGGATACCAGATGAACAAGCTAAGCGTCCATCTTTGTCAATGAGGATGGCTTCGATACCATCAATATTTTCGACTTGCCACATAATAGATGCGCTACGTTCGCCAAATAATCGTGTGGTCCATATCTCGCCGTCAACAGAGCGGTCAGATATTATGGTTAAACTAGCTAAATCCGTTTCAATAGGATAGCCTGTTTCACTATCGAAAATGTGATGATAATCCTTGCCATTGATTTCAAGATGCCGTTCATAAATCCCAGATGTAACCACTGATTTTCCAGTAATGGATAAGGTCATCAGGTGATTACCGCGTGGATTATTTGGATCTTGAATGCCGATTTGCCACGGACGTCCATCTTTTGATTGGTTGTTCCCAATTGTGAGGATGTTTCCTCCAAGATTGATAAGAGCAGAAGTGACGCCGTTTTCTTTTAAGAAAGCTGCAACCTTATCTGCACTGTACCCCTTTGCTAAACACCCTAAGTCAATTTTCATTCCCTTTTTTTCTAGGAAAACTGTAGAATTGACTGAATCAAGTTTAATAAAATGAGGGTCTATTAGTGGTAAGACTGAAGCAATTTCTTCAGGGCTTGCAACCTTTGCATCGGAAAAACCAATACGCCAGGTTTGAACCAAAGGTCCTATACTAATATTGAGATGACTTTTAGGTGCTAGACTGTGTTCTAGACCTAATGAAATCAGTTCAAACAAATCAGGGTGGACTTTAACTGGGGCAATACCTGCCTGATAGTTAATTTCCATTAATTCAGATTCAGTACTGTTAGCATTGAAGCGGAATTCAAGTTCCTTGAGCAAATCAAAAGCTTGACGGAGAAGATTATCCGCTTGTTCATGTACTAAGGAAATAGTAATCGTAGTTCCCATTAATCGCTCAGATGATGAACTAAGAGACAAAGAATCAACTCCCTTCGAATCACTGGGAAATAGCTACAAATCTTGAATTAATAAGAAATTTAAAATTTATAATCTATTTCCATATAAATAGAATATCATAAAGTCAGCGTTTTCACAAATCATTTTTTACAAAAAGTCAAGAAATATGCTTAAAAAAATAAAAACAGCTCCAAATCAATAAGAACTCTTTGAAAACTAGTTAGTATATCTTTCAAGAACTTTCTTAAATAAGATCAAACTGGTCAAAAGTCTTGAAAACGTTCACAGATAATGGTATACTTGAGAGGTAAATAAAAAAATAAAGGTAGGATTTATCTTATGAGTAAAATCGTAGTCGTGGGTGCTAACCACGCTGGAACTGCATGTATCAACACTATGTTGGACAACTTTGGAAACGAAAACGAAATCGTTGTATTTGACCAAAACTCAAACATTTCATTCCTTGGATGTGGAATGGCTCTTTGGATTGGTGAACAAATCGACGGTCCTGAAGGATTGTTCTACTCTGATAAAGAAAAATTGGAAGCAAAAGGTGCTAAAGTTTATATGAACTCACCAGTTCTTTCAATTGACTATGATAATAAAGTTGTTACTGCAGAAGTTGACGGTAAAGAGCACAAAGAATCATATGAAAAATTGATTTTTGCTACTGGTTCAACTCCAATCTTGCCACCAATCGAAGGCGTTGAAATCGTTAAAGGTAACCGTGAGTTCAAAGCAACTCTTGAAAACGTACAATTCGTTAAATTGTACCAAAACGCAGAAGAAGTTATCAACAAACTTGCTGACAAGAGCAAACACCTTGAGCGTATCGCTGTTGTAGGTGGTGGTTACATCGGTGTTGAGCTTGCTGAAGCTTTCGAACGTCTTGGAAAAGAAGTTGTCCTTGTTGATATCGTTGACACTGTATTGAACGGATACTATGACAAAGACCTCACACAAATGATGGCTAAAAACTTGGAAGACCACAACATCCGTTTGGCACTTGGTCAAACTGTTAAAGCTATCGAAGGTGAAGGAAAAGTTGAACGCTTGATCACTGACAAAGAAACATTTGATGTGGATATGGTTATTCTTGCAGTTGGTTTCCGTCCAAACACTGCACTTGCTGATGGTAAGATCGAACTCTTCCGTAACGGTGCTTTCCTTGTTGACAAGAAACAAGAAACATCTATCCCAGGTGTATATGCTGTTGGTGACTGTGCGACTGTTTATGACAATGCTCGTAAAGACACTAGCTACATTGCTCTTGCATCAAACGCGGTACGTACTGGTATCGTAGGTGCTTATAACGCTTGCGGACATGAGCTTGAAGGAATCGGTGTTCAAGGATCAAACGGTATCTCAATCTATGGTCTTCACATGGTTTCAACTGGTTTGACACTTGAAAAAGCAAAAGCTGCTGGTTACAACGCAACTGAAACTGGATTTAACGACCTTCAAAAACCAGAATTTATGAAGCATGATAACTATGAAGTAGCTATCAAGATCGTCTTTGATAAAGACAGCCGTGAAATCCTTGGTGCTCAAATGGTATCTCGTGATTCAGCAATTAGCATGGGAATTCACATGTTCTCACTTGCAATTCAAGAACACGTTACAATTGACAAATTAGCATTGACTGACCTATTCTTCTTGCCACACTTCAATAAACCATACAACTACATCACAATGGCAGCTCTTACAGCTGAAAAATAATTTGACAATTAGTCAAAAAAAAGTAACTTCGAAGATGAAGTTACTTTTTTTATATTTTTAAAGGTTTAAGAAGTCTCATCTCTTACTGGGAATGTGAAACCTTCTCCAAGTATTTCATGGGCTTCTGTAATAGTGATAAAGGCCATTGGATCGATTTTGTGAATCATATCCTTCATTTTGACCATTTCGTTTCGGGCTACAATACAGTAGATAATCTTTAGGTCATTTTTACTGTAGTATCCTTGACCAGAAATAAAAGTAACACCTCGCCCAAGTTCTTCATTGATTTTATCAGCTAATTCTAAGGGCTTTTGGGTTATAATCATAAATCCTTTACCCGCATAACCGCCTTCACCAATTAAGTCAATGACTCTTGATATGATAAAGTCAAATAAGAGAGTGTAGGTTACGAGTCTTAAGTCTTGGAAAATGATTAGAATCAACATCAAAATGAAGAAGTCGAGTCCAAAAAGCAATTTTCCAATAGAGATATGGGTGTATTTGTTAAGGATACGAGCGACAATATCCGTTCCACCTGTTGTTCCACCAGCATTGAAAATGATACCGAGACCAATTCCCAAAAGGACGCCAGCGACTAAAGCTACGACAACCAAATCGCCTTGTAGGTTGAACTGGAGAGGAATCTTTTCAAAGATGGCTAGCCAAATAGATAATGAAATAGTTCCAAGGAGACTAGAATAGAGTGATTTTAGCCCGAATATTTTCCAAGCGAGTAGGAAGAGTGGGATATTAATCAAGATATTCATCACTGAAATAGGGATATTGAAGAGATAGTAGGTAATCAAAGTTATCCCGGTTGCTCCACCCTCAAACAAGTGATGTGGAACAACAAAATACGTGAGTCCAAAGGCGAAGATAGCAGCTCCGAATATAATAGTTAAAGTGGATTGAATATGCCGTAGCATTGAGTTCCCCCTTTAATTTTTTTAAAAGTAAAGTAGTAATTGTTTGAAAGCAGTAGTTATATTACAGTTTCATAGATTGGATTTTCTTAGAATCAGGTGTGACACGAAGAGTTTTTTGACCTGTATAAGTCACAAATCCAGGTTTTCCGCCCGTTGGTTTGTTGAGCTTTTTAATCTGAATCATATCTACTTGAACGAGGTTTGAGAGGCGACCTTTTGAAAAGTAGGCAGCAAGCTCTGCAGCATCTGTTTTGACTTCATCTGAAGGGTTAAGATTTCCCGTGATGACGACATGGCTTCCAGGGATATCTTTAGCGTGAAACCAAAGTTCGTCTTTGCGTGCAATTTTAAAGGTTAGCTCTTCGTTTTGAAGATTGTTTCGCCCAACAAGGATGATGGTTTTTCCATCGCTTGCTAAATATTTCTCAGGTTTTTTGCGTTTCTGAATTTTCTCGCGTTGACGTCTTCTGATGAATCCAGTTTGAATCAATTCTTCACGAATTTCAGCAATTTCATCTAGCCCAGCCTGGTTGAGGACTGTTTCGACACTTTCCAGATAGAGAATAGTAGATTTTGTTTCTTCGATTAATTCAGTTAGATATTTAACAGCCTCTTTTAACTTCTGATAACGTTTGAAGTATTTTTGAGCATTTTGATTTGGTGTTAAAGCCTTATCAAGTGCGATTGTAATTGGCTGATTGGTGTAGTAGTTATCTAATACGACTCGGTCTTGGTCATTTGGAACTTGATGAAGGAAAGTCGTTAGTAATTCACCTTTTTGTCGGAACTCCTCTGCATTTTCGGTAGCTTGCAACTCTTTTTCTTGTTTCTTCAATTTTTGGCGATTCTTTTGTAGTTCATTTTCAACTCGGCGAATGAGTTCGCTGGCCTGTTGTTTGACGCGGTCACGTTCTGCCTTATCTTTGTAAAAAACATCAAGAAGTTGAGACAAGCTTAAAAAATGTGCTTCAATTTTAGTTGAAAAAGGGACACAAGCAAAAGACTTATCTGTTAAGCAAGGTTTAGTTTCTTGACTAAAAAAGTTACGAAAACTAGCTAGTTTCTCACTAACCAATAATCTTTCCAATTCATTTGCTGTATCACGACCTAAACCTTGAAAGAGAGTCTGAATATTTTTGGCTGTTAATTCCTGTGTTTGTAGGATTTCAAACAATTTTTCATCCTTAATAGTAAAAGGATTCAGAGCTTCTGTACTAGGTGGAGCTATGTAGGTAGCACCAGGTAGAAGAGTACGGTAACTATTTTGAGAGAAACCAATATGCTTGATAACTTCAAGAATCTTATGACTACTTTTATCGACAAGGAATATATTGCTATGTTTTCCCATAATTTCGATGATCAGAGTAGCTTGAATATCGTCTCCAATCTCATTTTTGTTAGAAACAGTGATTTCCACGATTCGATCGTTTTCAATCTGCTCGATAGACTCGATAACAGCGCCCTGTAGATATTTTCTTAAAACCATGATAAAGGTAGATGGTTGAGCAGGGTTTTCAAAGGTTGTTTCTGTCAATTGGATGCGTCCGAAGACAGGATGTGCAGAAAGGAGCAGACGATGACTTTGACGATTGCTACGGATTTGTAGGACCAATTCTTGGTCAAAGGGTTGATTAATTTTTTGAATGCGTCCATTTAGTAATTCTGCCCGCAATTCCTCAACCATGTGGTGTAAAAAAAATCCATCAAATGACATGGTGCTCTCCTTATGAATGTATTCCATAGTATTATATCAAAAAGGTAGAATAAAATCATAGAAATATGGTATAATAAAGCCAAGTAAAGAGAATCGAGAAACACATGTATATTGAAATGGTTGATGAAACAGGAACGGTTTCACAGAAAATATTGCAACAAACTCAGGATTTGTTGGAGTTTGCTGCTAAAAAAATAGGAAAAGAAGACAAGGAGATGGCTGTCACTTTTGTAACCAATGAACGCAGCCATGAACTGAATCTTGAGTATCGCGATACAGATCGTCCAACCGATGTTATCAGCTTGGAATATAAGCCAGAACTTGATATTACTTTTGAGGATGAAGAGTTAGCTGAAAATCCTGAATTGGCTGAGATGATATCGGAATTCGATGCTTACATAGGTGAGTTGTTCATCTCCATCGATAAAGCACATGAGCAAGCTAAGGAGTACGGTCATAGTTTTGAACGTGAGATGGGCTTCCTAGCGGTTCATGGTTTTTTACACATTAACGGTTATGATCACTACACTCCGGAAGAAGAAGCGGAGATGTTCGGTTTACAAGAAGAAATTTTGACAGCCTATGGACTCACAAGACAATAAACGAAAATGGAAAAATCGTGATCTTATAGCGAGTTTAGAATTCGCTATGACTGGTATTTTCACCGCTATCTTAGAAGAGCGAAATATGAGAAAGCATGTAGTTACAGCTATTGCTGTTATTCTTGCAGGCCTTCTATTTCAAGTATCAAGAATAGAATGGCTCTTCTTACTTTTAAGCATCTTTTTAGTGATAGCATTTGAATTGTTAAATTCTGCTGTTGAGAATGTGGTAGATTTAGCCTGTAATTATCACTTCTCCATGCTCGCAAAGAAAGCCAAGGATATGGCGGCAGGCGCGGTCCTCCTTGTATCCATTTTTGCTGCGGTGACAGGAGCACTGATTTTTATCCCTCGAATTTGGGAATTGTTATTTAAACATTAAAGAGGAAATTATGACTTTTAAATCTGGCTTTGTAGCCATTTTAGGACGCCCCAATGTTGGGAAGTCAACATTTTTAAATCACGTTATGGGGCAAAAAATTGCGATTATGAGTGACAAGGCGCAGACAACGCGCAACAAAATTATGGGAATCTACACGACCGATAAGGAACAAATTGTCTTTATCGATACACCGGGGATTCACAAACCTAAAACTGCCTTGGGTGATTTCATGGTGGAATCCGCTTATAGCACGCTTCGTGAAGTGGATACGGTTCTTTTCATGGTGCCGGCTGATGAAGCGCGTGGTAAGGGCGACGACATGATTATGGAACGCCTTAAAGCTGCTAAGGTTCCAGTGATTTTGGTGGTGAATAAGATTGACAAGGTCCATCCAGATCAACTCTTGGCTCAGATTGATGATTTCAGAAATCAGATGGATTTCAAGGAGATTGTTCCTATTTCAGCCCTTCAAGGAAACAACGTATCCCATCTTGTGGATATCTTGAGTGATAATTTAGAGGAAGGGTTCCAGTATTTTCCGGCAGATCAAATCACTGACCATCCAGAGCGCTTCTTAGTTTCAGAGATGATCCGTGAGAAGGTGCTCCTCTTGACGCGTGAAGAAGTGCCACACTCCGTTGCAGTAGTGGTTGACTCCATGAAGCGAGATGAAGAGACAGATAAAGTTCATATTCGAGCAACCATCATGGTTGAGCGTGATAGTCAAAAAGGGATTGTCATCGGTAAGCAAGGTGCCATGCTCAAGAAAATTGGAACCATGGCCCGTCGTGATATCGAACTCATGCTGGGAGACAAGGTATTTCTAGAAACCTGGGTCAAGGTCAAGAAAAACTGGCGTGATAAAAAGCTAGATTTGGCTGACTTTGGCTATAACGAAAAAGAATATTAAGAAGAGGTAGGCATGGGCCTGCTTCTTGTTTTTAGAGAAGGAGGGGCTATGCCTGAATTACCTGAAGTTGAGACGGTACGTCGTGGTCTAGAAAAATTGATTCTGGGCAAGAAGATTTCAAACATTGATATTCGTTATTCAAAGATGATTAAGACTGATTTGGATGAATTTAAAAGAGTATTGCCTGGTCAAGTTGTTAAATCAATGGGACGTCGTGGCAAGTACCTGCTTTTCTATTTATCTGATAAAGTTTTGATTTCTCATCTTCGAATGGAAGGCAAGTATTTTTATTATCCCGACCAAGTACCTGAACGTAAGCACGCGCATCTGTTTATCCAATTTGCGGATGGTGCTACTCTCGTATATGAGGATGTGCGTAAATTTGGGACTATGGAATTGCTGGTTCCAGAGCTTTTAGAAGCTTATTTCTTGTCTAAAAAGCTTGGACCAGAGCCGACTGAACAGGATTTTGATTTGCCAACCTTTCAAAAAGCTTTACAGAGATCTAAAAAACCCATCAAATCTCATCTTTTAGATCAAACTTTAGTTGCAGGGTTGGGAAATATCTATGTGGATGAAGTACTTTGGAAAGCCAAGATTCATCCTACTAGACTTTCTAACAGTTTAACTGCAAAAGAGGCCAGAAAAGTCCATGATGAAACGATTAAGGTTTTAGGGCAGGCTGTGGAAAAGGGTGGTTCAACGATTCGTACCTATACTAATGCTTTTGGTGAAGATGGAACGATGCAAGAGTTCCATCAGGTCTATGACAAAGCTGGTCAAGAATGTTCACGTTGTGGAGCTATGATTGAGAAAATTCAACTCGGTGGACGTGGAACTCACTTTTGTCCAAAATGTCAAAGGAGGAAGTGATGGGGAAAATAATCGGAATCACTGGTGGCATAGCCTCTGGAAAGTCAACTGTCACTAAATTTTTAAGACAGGAAGGCTACAAAGTAGTTGATGCAGATGCTCTAGTACATAAATTACAAAATCCGGGAGAGCGTCTTTACCGTATTTTAGTAGAACACTTTGGACAGGAAATCATTTTAGAAAATGGTGAGTTCAATCGGCCTCTCCTAGCTAGTCTCATCTTCTCAAATCCTTCTAAACTAGAGTGGTCCAAGGAAACACAAGGGGAAGTGATTCGTGAAGAATTAGCTACTTTACGAGATCAGTTAGCTCAGACGGAAGATATCTTTTTCATGGATATTCCTTTACTCTTTGAACAAGGATATGAATCTTGGTTTGATGAGATTTGGTTGGTTTATGTGGATAAAAAGACACAGATAGAACGTTTAATGAATCGAGATCATATGAATGTCGAAGAAGCTCAAGCTCGATTAGAATCTCAGTGGTCTTTGTCGAAGAAGAAAAAATTGGCTAGTCACATTATTGATAACTCTGGAACTCAAAAAGAGTTAGTAGAGCAGGTTGCTAGTTTATTAGAAGGAGGGGTGTCTTATTCAACCGATTTCTTGGAAGGATAATCTTCGTATTGCCTGGTTTGGAAATTTTTTAACGGGAGTTAGTTTTTCTTTAGTCATTCCTTTTATGCCTTTATTTGTCGAGCAATTAGGTGTTCCTACAGACAAGGTAGCTTTTTATGCCGGTTTAGGGATTTCAATATCCGCCATATCTGCAGCAATTTTATCACCTATTTGGGGGATTTTAGCAGATAAGTTTGGCCGAAAACCAATGATGATTCGTGCAGGATTTGCAATGACTCTGACTATGGGAGGCTTAGCATTTGTTCCTAATGTTTACTGGCTTTTATTTTTACGATTTTTAAATGGCGTCTTTGCTGGTTTTGTACCCAATGCAACAGCCTTAATTGCTAGCCAGGTACCTAAAAATAAGTCTGGCTATGCACTGGGAACCTTGTCTACAGGAGTAATTGCAGGTAATTTGATTGGCCCTTTTATCGGTGGGTTAATAGCTGAGATTTTTGGAATTCGAAATGTTTTCTTATTAGTTGGTGCTTTGCTGTTTTTAGCTGCTCTACTCACCATTTTATTTATCAAAGAAGATTTTCAACCAGTAGCAAAAGAAAAAGCTATTCCAACAAAAGAGTTGATTCATTCTCTTAAGTATCCTTATCTTTTTATCAATTTATTTGCGACTAGCTTTGTGATCCAGTTCGCAGCCCAATCGATTGCTCCAATCCTTGCCCTCTACGTTCGAGATCTCGGACAAAAGGAAAATCTCTTATTTGTATCGGGGCTTATCGTGTCTAGCATGGGATTATCCAGTATGATGAGTGCTGGTGTTATGGGACGTTTAGGAGATAAGGTGGGGAATCATCGCTTGCTCATCGGAGCTCAAGTTTATTCAGTCGTTATTTATCTCTTGTGCGCCAATGCATCAACGCCATTCCAGTTAGGTTTCTATCGCTTCCTATTTGGTTTGGGAACAGGTGCCCTAGTTCCGGGAATTAACGCCTTGATTAATAAAATGACACCTAAAGCTGCCATATCAAGGGTATTTGCCTTTAATCAAGTATTTTTTTATCTAGGTGGAGTGATTGGACCTATGGCAGGTTCAGCAGTAGCAAGTCCATTTGGCTATCACTCAGTTTTCTATGCAACAGCAGCTTGTGTAGCCCTTAGTTGTACATTTAACCTTATCCAATTTAGATCATTATTAAAAGTGAAGGAAATCTAGTGCGCGTAAAAATTCATTTAAAGTGCTCCTCTTGTGGCAGCATGAATTATCTAACCAGTAAGAACTCCAAAACACATCCAGATAAGATTGAAGTCTTAAAGTATTGTCCCAAAGAAAGAAAAGTGACTCTACATCTTGAATCTAAGTAGAAATTATGGTAGAATAATAGGGATTTTAAGGAGTTTGATATGTATAACCTATTATTAACCATTTTATTAGTATTATCTGTTGTGATTGTGATTGCAATTTTTATGCAACCAACTAAAAATCAATCTAGCAATGTATTTGATGCCAGCTCAGGTGATTTGTTTGAACGTAGCAAAGCGCGTGGTTTTGAAGCCGTAATGCAACGTTTGACAGGAATCTTAGTCTTTTTCTGGCTAGCCATTGCCTTAGCATTGACGGTATTATCAAGTAGATAAGAAAATAATGGGCGGGACTAGGTCTTTGCCTATTTTTATTTTTATACTCTTCAAAAATCTCTTCAAACCACGTCAGCTTCCATCTGCAACCTCAAAACGGTGTTTTGAGCAACCTGCGCCTAGCTTTCTAGTTTGCTCTTTGATTTTTATTGAGTATTAAATGATGTTTGAGAAGGTTTTACACCAAAAAAATTTAACAATCTAGAAAGAAAACATGAAAGATAGAATAAAAGAATATTTAAAAGAAAAGGGACGAGTCACTGTAAATGACTTGGCCCAAGCTCTTGGAAAGGATGGTTCCAAGGATTTTCGAGAGCTCATTAAAACCTTGTCCCTGATGGAGAGAAAGCACCAAATTCGCTTTGAAGAAGATGGTAGTCTTACCTTGGACCAAAAGAAGAAACACGAGATTACTCTTAAAGGAACTTTTCATGCCCATAAAAATGGCTTCGGCTTTGTTAGTCTCGAAGGCGAGGAAGACGATCTTTTTGTAGGAAAAAATGATGTTAACTATGCCATTGATGGCGATACAGTTGAAATTGTAATCAAGAAGGTTGCAGATCGCCAAAAGGGAACTGCAGCTGAAGCAAGGATTATCGATATTTTAGAACACAGTTTGACGACGGTTGTTGGTCAAATCGTTCTTGATGAGGAAAAACCCAAGTATGCAGGTTATATCCGTTCA
Source organism: Streptococcus sp. HMSC34B10 (assembly GCF_001839505.1). Lineage (NCBI taxonomy): Bacteria > Bacillati > Bacillota > Bacilli > Lactobacillales > Streptococcaceae > Streptococcus > Streptococcus sp. HMSC34B10. Next base: position 554,573 of record NZ_KV841556.1, read on the forward strand.
AAAAATCAAAAGATTAGTCAACCAATCTACGTTAAGAAGCCAGCTATTCAATTAGACGGTACAGAAGTTCTCAAGGTCTTTATCGATAAGTACCCAAGTAAGAAACACGATTTCTTTGTCGCTAGTGTCCTAGATGTGGTTGGACATTCTACAGATGCAGGGATTGATGTCCTCGAGGTCTTGGAGTCAATGGACATTGTATCTGAGTTTCCAGAGGCTGTTCTTAAAGAAGCGGAGAGTGTTCCGGATGCACCATCAGAGAAGGATATGGAAGGTCGTCTGGACTTAAGAGATGAAATTACCTTCACCATTGATGGAGCTGATGCAAAAGACTTGGATGATGCTGTTCATATCAAACCATTGAAAAATGGAAATATCGAACTAGGTGTTCACATTGCCGATGTCTCCTACTATGTGACAGAGGGATCTGCTCTAGATAAGGAAGCCCTTAATCGTGCGACCTCTGTCTATGTGACAGACCGTGTAGTTCCAATGCTGCCAGAGCGCCTCTCAAACGGAATCTGTTCTCTTAACCCTCAAGTGGACCGCTTGACTCAATCCGCTATTATGGAGATTGATAAAAATGGTCGTGTTCGTAAATATACGATTACACAGACCGTTATCAAAACAAGTTTCCGTATGACTTATAGTGATGTCAATGACATCCTAGCAGGTGATGAGGAGAAGAGACGAGACTATAAGAAAATTGTTCCTAGTATCGAACTTATGGCCAAGCTCCATGAGACTTTGGAAAGTATGCGAATTAAGCGTGGTGCTTTAAATTTTGATACCAATGAAGCTAAGATTTTGGTAGATAAAAAAGGCAAGCCAGTTGATATTGTTCTTCGTCATCGTGGCGTTGCTGAACGTATGATTGAGTCCTTTATGTTGATAGCCAACGAAACGGTTGCCGAGCACTTCAGCAAGCTGGACCTACCTTTTATCTATCGTATTCATGAGGAACCTAAAGCTGAAAAAGTTCAGAAATTTATTGATTACGCTTCAAGTTTTGGATTACGAATCTATGGAACTGCCAGTGAGATTAGTCAGGAAGCCCTCCAAGACATCATGAGTGCTGTTGAGGGAGAGCCATATGCGGATGTATTGTCCATGATGCTTCTGCGTTCGATGCAGCAGGCTCGTTATTCTGAGCATAATCACGGTCACTATGGATTAGCTGCAGACTACTACACTCACTTTACCAGCCCCATTCGTCGTTATCCTGACCTTCTTGTTCATCGGATGATTCGTGACTATGGACGTTCTAAGGATGTAGCAGATCATTTTGAACAAGTCATTCCAGAGATCGCGACTCAATCTTCAAACCGTGAGCGCCGTGCTATCGAGGCAGAGCGTGAAGTCGAAGCTATGAAAAAAGCTGAATACATGGAAGAGTACGTTGGTGAAGAGTATGATGCAGTTGTTTCAAGTATTGTTAAATTTGGTCTCTTTGTTGAATTGCCAAATACAGTCGAAGGCTTAATTCACATTACCAATTTGCCTGAATTCTATCATTTTAACGAACGTGATTTAACCCTTCGTGGGGAGAAATCAGGAATTACTTTCCGAGTGGGTCAGCAGATACGTATTCGTGTTGAAAGAGCTGATAAGATGACTGGTGAGATTGATTTCTCCTTTATTCCAAGTGAATTTGATGTGATTGAGAAAGGTTTGAAACAGTCTGGTCCTAAGGATAGAGGTCGTCGTTCGGATAAGAAAGAAGACAAGAGAAAAGCCGGTCACTCAAGTGATAAGCGCAAGCATTCATCAAAAGACAAGAAGAAAAAGAGCAAGAAACCTTTTTATAAGGAAGTAGCAAAGAAAGGAGCCAAGCATGGCAAAGGGCGAGGGAAAGGTCGTCGCGCAAAATAAAAAGGCGCACCACGACTATACAATCGTAGATACGCTAGAAGCAGGAATGGTTTTGACAGGAACTGAAATCAAGAGCGTTCGAGCAGCTCGTATCAATTTGAAAGATGGGTTTGCCCAAGTGAAAAACGGCGAAGTTTGGTTGAGCAATGTTCATATCGCTCCTTATGAGGAGGGCAATATCTGGAACCAAGAACCAGAACGTCGTCGAAAACTTCTCCTTCATAAAAAACAAATCCAGAAACTAGAGCAAGAAACAAAAGGAACAGGAATGACTCTGGTTCCACTTAAAGTCTATATCAAAGACGGCTATGCCAAACTCCTCTTAGGGCTTGCTAAAGGGAAACACGATTACGATAAACGGGAGTCTATCAAACGTCGTGAGCAAGATCGTGATATTGCGCGTGTTATGAAGGCTGTTAATCACCGATAGAAAGAGTAAAGAAAATGGAAAAACTAGTTGCCTACAAACGCATGCCTGTCTGGAATAAAGACACCATGCCAGAGGCTGTTCAAAGAAAACACAATACTAAGGTCGGAACCTGGGGGAAGATTACCGTATTAAAAGGAGCTCTTAAGTTTATTGAATTGACTGAAGAGGGAGAAGTTATAGCTGAGCACCTCTTTGAAGCAGGTGCTGATAATCCTATGGCACAACCTCAAGCTTGGCACAGAGTGGAAGCTGCCACAGATGATGTGGAGTGGTACTTGGAATTTTATTGTAAACCAGAGGATTATTTCCCAAAGAAATACAATAGCAATCCAGTTCATTCGGAAGTCTTAGAAGCTATGCAGACCGTGAAATCGTGTAAAGCACTAGACCTGGGCTGTGGTCAAGGAAGAAATGCACTTTTTTTAGCTCGGCAAGGATTTGATGTTACAGCAGTGGATCAAAATGAGCTATCCCTTGAAATCTTGCAAAGCATCGTAGAGCAAGAAGATTTAGAAATGCCTGTCGGTCTCTATGATATTAATTCAGCAAGCATAGGCCAAACTTACGATTTTATCGTATCGACAGTTGTTCTCATGTTTTTACAAGCAGATCGTATTTCGTCTATCATTCAAAATATGCAAGAACAAACCTCTATCGGTGGCTATAATTTGATTGTTTGTGCTATGGATACAGAGGATTACCCATGTTCTGTTCATTTCCCATTTACCTTTAAAGAGGGGGAGTTGGCTAATTACTACAAGGACTGGGAATTGGTTAAATACAATGAAAATCCTGGCCATCTCCACCGTCGTGATGAAAACGGGAATCGTATCCAACTACGCTTTGCAACAATGTTGGCTAAAAAAGTAAAATAAACATGAACAAAGGTTAGGAATTTTCCTAACCTTTTCTTTTTTGCGAATAATAGAGTAAAGGAGAAAATCATGTTTGTTGCGAGAGATACTAGGGGACAGTTAGTGAATGTGCTAGAAGATAAGGTTGAAAAGCAAGATTATACCTGCCCAGCTTGTGGGGGAACGCTTCGTTTACGTCAAGGACCAAGTGTACGGCCTCATTTTGCCCATAAATCTTTAAAAGATTGTGATTTTTCATTTGAAAATGAAGGCCCAGAACATTTAACGAATAAGGAATCCCTCTATCATTGGTTAAAGAAAGATTCAGAAGTCCAATTAGAATACCCGATTCCAGAGATTAAACAGATTGCGGATGTATTCGTAAACGGGAAAATAGCTTTAGAGATTCAATGCAGTTCCTTGCCCCAAAAAGTATTGAGAGATAGGAGTAGTGGTTATCGAAGTCAAGGATATCAAGTTATTTGGCTTTTGGGAGAAAGACTATGGATTAAGAAGCGTTTGACAAGACTTCAAAAAGATTTTCTCTATTTTAGCCAAAATATGGGCTTTTACGCCTGGGAATTAGATCAGAAAAGGAATTGTTTACGACTGAAATACTTAATTCACCAGGACTTACGGGGCCATGTTCATTGCTTAATCAAAGAGTTCTCATTTGGGGATGGAAATTTGTTAGAAATCTTGCGTTACCCTTATCAACGTCAGCACTTGAGCAGTTTTTCTGTTAAAATAGACAAAAATATTTGTCAATACATCCGACAACAGCTTTATTATCAAAATCCATTTTGGATGACAAGACAAGAAGAAGCCTATAGAAAAGGAGAAAATTTACTAAATTATGGTGTAGCACATTGGTTCCCCCAAGTAAGGCCGATAGAAAATGGTCATTTTTGTCAAATAAGACAGGATATCAATGATTATTATTCAAATTTTCAGGCTTATTATGAGCAGAATCCTCAAAATAAGCAACAAAAGGTCTATCCACCTGCCTTTTATCAGCAATATTTTTCAAAAAATATGGTAGAATAGAAAGGATGGAGGAATCTTATGGCATTACAACGACATGAAATAAATGAAAAAGATACATGGGATCTTTCAACAATCTACCCAACAGACCAGGCTTGGGAAGAATCCTTGAAAGATTTAACTGAAAAAGTACAAACAGCCTCTCAGTATGAAGGGCATCTTTTGGATAGTGCAAAGAGTTTGCTTGAAATTACTGAATTTTCTCTTGATATGGAACGTCAAGTCGAAAAACTCTATGTTTATGCACATATGAAAAATGACCAAGATACTCGTGAAGCTAAGTATCAAGAATATTATGCAAAAGCAATGACTTTGTACAGTCAACTTGAACAGGCCTTCTCTTTTTATGAGCCAGAATTTATGGCAATCACAGAAGACCAGTATCAAAACTTCTTAGCAGAAGAACCAAAACTCCAACCGTATAAACACTTCTTTGATAAACTCTTGCAAAATAAGAAGCACGTTCTTTCACAACGTGAAGAAGAGCTATTAGCAGGAGCTGGCGAAATCTTTGGAGCTGCTAGTGAAACTTTCGCTATCTTAGATAATGCAGATATCGTCTTTCCATATGTTAAAGATGAAGATGGTAACGAAGTTCAATTGTCACATGGCGTTTATATGCGTTTGGTAGAATCTAAGAATCGTGAAGTTCGTAGAGGTGCCTATGAAGCCCTTTACGCTACTTACAAACAATACCAACATACTTACGCTAAAACACTGCAGACCAATGTCAAAGTGCAAAACTATCGTGCTAAGGTTCGTAACTATAAGAGTGCGCGTGAAGCAGCTCTTGCAGCAAACTTTGTGCCAGAAAGTGTTTATGATAACTTAGTATCTGCTGTTCGTAAGCATTTGCCGTTATTACATCGTTATCTTGCTCTTCGCTCAAAAATCTTGGGTATTCCAGACCTCAAAATGTATGATGTCTATACACCATTGTCTTCAGTGGAATACAGCTTCACTTACGAAGAAGCACTAAAGAAAGCAGAGGAGGCTTTAGCTGTTCTTGGCGATGATTACTTGAGTCGTGTTAAACGCGCCTTTAGCGAACGCTGGATTGATGTGTATGAAAATCAAGGCAAGCGTTCAGGAGCTTATTCAGGTGGTTCTTATGATACCAACGCCTTCATGCTCCTTAACTGGCAAGATAATCTAGATAATCTCTTTACTCTTGTTCATGAAACTGGGCACAGCATGCACTCAAGCTATACACGCGAAACCCAACCTTATGTGTATGGGGATTACTCAATTTTCTTGGCGGAAATTGCTTCAACAACCAATGAAAATATTTTGACAGAGAAATTATTACAAGAAGTCCAAGATGATGCAACACGTTTTGCAATTCTCAATAACTTCCTAGATGGTTTCAGAGGGACAGTATTCCGTCAAACTCAATTTGCTGAATTTGAACATGCTATCCATCAAGCTGATCAAAATGGTGAAGTCTTGACAAGCGAGTTCTTAAATAATCTCTATGCTGACTTGAACCAAGAATATTATGGTTTAAGCAAGGAAGACAATCCTCAAATCCAGTATGAGTGGGCTCGAATTCCTCATTTCTACTATAACTACTATGTGTATCAATATTCAACAGGATTTGCAGCAGCTTCAGCCTTGGCTGAAAAGATTGTTCATGGTAGTCAAGTAGATCGTAATCGTTATATTGATTACCTCAAGGCAGGGAAGTCAGACTATCCACTTAATATCATGCGAAAAGCTGGTGTTGATATGGAAAAAGAAGACTATCTCAACGATGCCTTTGCAGTCTTTGAACGCCGTTTGGATGAGTTTGAAGCCCTTGTTGAAAAATTAGGATTGGCATAAGATGGTTGAGTCATACAGTAAAAATGCCAACCATAACATGCGACGTCCTGTCGTAAAAGAAGAAATCGTCGAATTTTTACGCCAACGTCAAAAGCAGGTGACTGGTTCTTTAAAAGAACTAGAAAACTTTGCTCGCAAGGAGAATATTCCAATCATTCCTCATGAGACTGTCGCTTATTTTCGTTTCCTAATGGAAACAATACAACCAAAAAACATTTTAGAGATTGGTACGGCGATTGGGTTTTCTGCACTTTTGATGGCCCAGCATGCCCCAAATGCAAAAATTAAAACCATTGACCGAAATCCCGAAATGATTAGTTTTGCCAAAGAAAATTTTGCAAAATTTGATAGTCGCAAACAAATCACTCTCTTAGAAGGGGATGCGGTAGATATTTTGTCAACATTGACAGGGACCTATGATTTTGTTTTTATGGATTCTGCAAAGTCTAAATACATTGTATTTTTGCCAGAAATCCTTAAACACCTTGAAGTTGGAGGAGTGGTCGTATTGGATGATGTTTTTCAAGGTGGAGACATCGCTAAGGATATCATGGAAGTTCGACGTGGGCAACGAACTATTTATCGTGGTTTGCAAAGGCTCTTTGAGGCGACTCTTGATAATCCAGGATTAACAGCCAGTCTAATTCCTCTTGGAGATGGGATATTGATGTTGCGAAAGAATCAAGCAGAAGTAGAACTGCCTGATATTGACTAATTTTAGATATTTTTAAGACAATTTAGTAAAATAGATAAGGTAAACAATTATCTAGTGAATAAAAAGGAGTAAACATGAAGAAAAAATTATTGGCAGGTGCCATAACTTTGTTATCAGTAGCTACTTTGGCTGCTTGTTCAAATAGCTCTCAAGGAGCTGACTTAATCAGTATGAAAGGTGATGTCATCACTGAGCACCAATTCTTTGAAGAAGTTAAAAACAATGCGACTGCTCAACAAGTCTTGCTGAATATGACCATTCAAAAAGTTTTTGAAAAACAATATGGATCTGAAGTTAGTGATAAAGAAGTAGAAGATGCTGTAGCAGAAGAACAAAAGAAATATGGTGATAGTTACCAAATCGTTCTTTCTCGTGCAGGTATGACAGCTGAAAGTCGTAAAGCTCAAATTCGTACAAGTAAATTAGTTGAATATGCTGTTAAAAAAGCCGCAGAATCAGAATTGACTGATGAAAACTATAAAAAAGCTTACGACGAATACACACCTGAAGTAACAGCTCAAATTATCAAACTTGACAGTGAAGATAAAGCTAAAGAAGTACTTGCAAAGGCAAAAGAATCTGGAGCTGACTTTGCACAATTGGCTAAAGATAATTCAACTGACGAAAAGACAAAAGCAAATGGTGGTGAAATCACTTTTGACTCTGCATCAACAGAATTGCCAGACGTTGTTAAAAAAGCAGCCTTTGCCCTTAATGTTGATGGAATCTCTGATGTGATCACAGCTCCAGGTACACAAGCTTATTCAAACAGTTTCTATATTGTGAAATTGACCAAGAAAACAGAAAAATCTTCTAATATTGAAGACTATAAAGAAAAATTGAAGACAGTTATTCTTACTCAAAAACAAAATGATGCTACCTTTGTTCAAGGTGTCATTAGTAAAGAATTGCAAGCAGCAAATATCAAGGTTAAAGATCAAGCCTTCCAAAATATCTTTACTCAATATATCCAAAGCGATTCAGCTAACGCAACTACAACCACATCTTCTAACTAATGATAGAAACTCTATCTTTCTAACAAGAAAGATAGAGTTTTTTTCGTGAACATTTAAAGTCTCAATTTTAAATTGAAAAAAATATTAGAGAAGCACAATAATCAGAAATTTAGTTCATTAATCAGAAATTTAGTTCATTAATGGGTAAGAGTTTTTTTCTAATTTAAAAAATGGTATAATAACAAGAAAACTAGAATTAATAAAATTATAATTTTGATAGATGGTGACGTATGAAAATTAGTAAAAGGCACCTGTTGAATTATTCCATTTTAGTGCCCTATCTTCTCTTGTCTGTCTTGGGCTTAATTGTGGTATATTCGACAACTAGTGCATCCTTAATCCAAGAAGGTCAGAGCGCATTTCAATTAGTTCGAAACCAAGGTATATTTTGGGTCGTAAGTTTATTACTTATTTCGATCATTTATAAGTTAAAATTAGGATTTTTGAGAAATGAACGCTTGTTATTTATTGTGATGTTCGTTGAGTTAGTATTGCTAGCTCTAGCTCGTTTAGTTGGTATTCCTATCAATGGAGCTTATGGTTGGATCAAAGTAGGCCCTATTACCATTCAACCTGCAGAGTACTTGAAGATTATTATTATCTGGTATTTAGCACAAAGATTTGCCAAGCAGCAAGATGAAATAGCTGTTTATGACTTTCAAGTTTTGACTCAAAACCAATGGCTTCCAAGAGCGTTTAATGATTGGCGCTTTGTTTTGTTAGTGATGATTGGTAGTTTGGCTATTTTCCCTGACCTCGGGAATGCTTCTATTCTCATTTTAGTAGCATTGTTAATGTATTCAATCAGTGGAATTGCTCATCGTTGGTTTGCAACTATACTCGGAATATTGACTAGCGTATCCTTTGTGTCATTGACAGCCATTAAAATGATTGGTGTTGATAAGGTTTCGAAGATTCCTGTCTTTGGATATGTAGCTAAACGCTTTAGTGCCTTCTTCAATCCATTTGATGACCTTGCTGGTGCAGGACACCAATTAGCGAATTCTTACTACGCTATGGTTAATGGCGGATGGTTTGGATTAGGCTTAGGAAACTCTATTGAAAAGAGAGGCTATCTGCCTGAGGCACACACGGATTTTGTCTTCTCAATTGTCATTGAAGAGTTTGGTTTTGTCGGTGCCAGTCTAATCTTGGCACTCTTATTCTTCTTAATACTTCGTATTATCTTGGTTGGTGTTCGAGCAAAAGATCCATTCAACTCGATGGTAGCAATCGGTATCGGTGGAATGATTTTGATTCAAGTATTTGTCAATATTGGTGGAATCTCAGGCTTAATTCCTTCTACAGGTGTAACTTTTCCTTTTCTTTCTCAGGGAGGAAATAGTCTCTTGGTTCTGTCTGTAGCCATCGCCTTTGTTTTAAATATTGATGCTAGTGAAAAACGTGCACAACTCTATAGCGAGTATGAAGCGCAGCTTTAAGAAAAAGTAACAAGGAGAAAAAATGTCTCTTCAAAAGTTAGAAAATTTTAGTAACAAAACTGTCGTGCAAGAAGAAGTTCAAATCTTGACAGATTTACTTGAAGATATCACAAAAAATATGCTTCCTGCTGAAACCTTTGACAAGATTATACAGTTGAAGGAACTTTCATCAAAACTAGATTATCAAGGACTTGATAAAGTGGTAACGAGTCTATCAAATGATGAGATGGTATACATTTCTAGATATTTCTCTATTTTGCCACTTTTGATTAATATCTCAGAAGACGTTGACTTGGCATTTGAGATTAACCATCTTAACAATGTTGATCAGGATTATCTTGGTAAGTTATCAACAACTATCGAAATGGTAGCTGAGAAAGAGAATGCAGCTGAAATTCTTGAACATTTAAATGTTGTACCCGTATTGACAGCTCACCCAACACAAGTTCAACGTAAAAGTATGCTGGATTTGACCAATCATATTCATACCCTCTTGCGGAAATATCGTGATGTGAAGATGGGTCTGATTAACAAAGAAAAATGGCACAATGATCTCCGTCGCTATATTGAAATTATCTTGCAGACGGATATGATTCGTGATAAGAAACTAAAGGTAACCAATGAAATCACTAATGTGATGGAATACTACAATAGTTCTTTTCTTCAGGCTGTTCCAAATCTGATGTTAGAGTATAAGCGCTTAGCAAAAGAACAAGGAATTGATCTAAAACAAGCAAAACCCATCACTATGGGAATGTGGATTGGTGGAGACCGTGATGGAAATCCATTTGTAACAGCTAAGACACTCATGCGTTCAGCTACCATTCAAAGTGAAGTAGTTTTGAACTATTATATTAGTAAGATCTCTAGTCTCTATCGTACCTTCTCGCTTTCAACTAATTTATCAAAAACAAGCAAGGCTGTTGAAGAAATGGCGGCTCAATCTCGTGATACATCTGTCTTCCGTGAGAAAGAACTTTATCGTCGTGCTTTTCACTTGATTCAATCAAAATTGATTCAAACACTGTTGAATCTAAAAGAATGGGCAGTGGTTGGTTCTTCAGAAGATGAACGACATCATGTTGAGCGTCTTCTCGGTGCTCAAGGGCATCAACAAGGAGTGGTAACTGATTATATCAGCAATCGACTCTCAGGTGCCATTCAAGAATTGGCAGACGAACGTCCACCGTACTATGAAACAATTGAAGAGTTCAAGCATGATTTATATGTTATTAAGGATTCATTGCTTGAAAATAAAGCAGAAGCTCTATTGACAGGTGAGTTTGCAGAACTGCTAGAAGCAGTTGAGGTTTTCGGTTTCTTCTTGGCATCAATTGACATGCGTCAAGACTCAAGTGTTCACGAAGCCTGTGTAGCAGAGTTATTGGCATCTGCTGGTATTAATGACCATTATAGCGATTTGTCAGAAGATGAAAAGTGCGAGTTGCTTTTACACGAATTGTTAGAAGATCCTCGAATCTTGTCAGCAACTCATGCTGAGAAGTCTGAACTTCTTGAAAAAGAATTGGCTATTTTCCAAACAGCTCGTCAATTAAAAGACCGCTTAGGTGAAGACGTCATTCGTCAAACGATTATCTCTCACGCAACCAGTGTGTCTGACATGTTAGAATTGGCTATTATGCTGAAAGAAGTAGGACTCGTAGATTCTGAAAAATCTCGTGTTCAAATCGTACCTCTCTTTGAGACGATTGAGGACTTGGATCATTCTGAAGAAACAATGAGAAAGTATTTCTCTTTACCACTTGCTAAGAAGTGGATTGCTTCTAAAAATAACTACCAAGAAATTATGCTTGGGTACTCTGATAGTAACAAGGATGGAGGCTACCTCTCATCTTGCTGGACCCTTTATAAAGCTCAGCAGCAATTGACAGCTATCGGTGATGAATTTGGTGTAAAAGTAACATTCTTCCACGGTCGTGGTGGTACAGTAGGTCGTGGTGGTGGTCCTACCTATGATGCCATCGCATCTCAACCACTTAAGTCTATCAAAGATCGTATTCGCTTGACTGAACAAGGTGAAGTGATCGGCAATAAATACGGGAATAAGGATGCAGCTTATTACAACCTTGAAATGTTAGTTTCGGCGGCCATCAACCGTATGATTACTAAGAAGAAGAGTGACACCAATACATCGAACCGTTATGAAGCCATCATGGATCAAGTGGTAGAACGCAGTTACGATATCTACCGTGAGCTCGTATTTGGAAATGAACATTTTTATGATTATTTCTTTGAATCTAGTCCAATCAAGGCGATTTCAAGTTTCAATATTGGTTCTCGTCCAGCAGCTCGTAAAACAATTACCGAAATCGGTGGTCTACGTGCTATTCCTTGGGTATTCTCATGGTCACAAAGTCGTGTTATGTTCCCAGGCTGGTATGGAGTAGGTTCAAGTTTCAAGGAATTTATCGACCAAGATCCTAAAAATATCGAAACGCTTAGAGAAATGTATCAAAACTGGCCATTCTTCCAGTCACTCCTTTCTAACGTCGATATGGTCTTATCAAAATCAAATATGAACATTGCTTTTGAGTATGCTAACCTTTGTGAAAGTGAAGAAGTTCAAGCAATCTACTATACTATTCTTGATGAATGGCAATTGACTAAGGATGTTATCTTAGCTATTGAAGGACATGAAGAACTTTTGGCGGAAAATACTTATTTGAAAGCCAGTCTAAACTACCGTATGCCTTATTTCAATATTCTTAACTATATTCAGTTGGAATTGATTAAGCGCCAACGTCGTGGTGAGCTATCTTCAGACGAAGAAAGATTAATCCATACAACTATTAACGGAATTGCTACAGGATTGCGTAATTCTGGCTGATATTTATCTAAATTTTTTGAGAATCCGAAAGAAATTTACATTTTTATAAAAATAATTCTTAAAAAAGTGTTGACAAACTTTTAAAAAGTGTTATAATTTAACCATTCAGAAAGTAATCATTGAAGTTTTATAGAGAGTCTGTGGTTGGTGGAAACAGATAGATGGAAGTGATGAAAATTGGGCTGAATGTTATTTAGAATTTGAAATCATAAGAATTCGGTGAGCACACCTTACAGTGCAACTCGTTTTTGCGAGAAAGAGCGATAGGGATATTCCCTATAATTGAGGTGGCACCGCGCATCGACGTCCTCACACAAGTATTTTGTGTGAGGACTTTTTCTATGGGGAGGCAATTTTATGGAAGTCAAACGATGGCGTCGCTTGATTAAGTGATTTAAAAATATTAAGAATAAGTTAAACAGAATAAGGAGAAAATTATGAAAAACAAACGTTTACTCGGTATTATCGTAGCGCTAGCAGTTGTAGTTGGAGGAAGCTTAGTATACTCTAACTTAACGAAACAAGAAACTAAAACCGAGACAGCTAACAAAACTGCTAAGGTAGGTGTTCTACAGTTCGTCAGTCACCCATCGCTTGACTTGATTTACCAAGGTATCCAAGATGGACTTGCTGAAGAAGGCTATAAAGGTGACCAAGTTAAAATCGACTTTATGAACTCAGAAGGTGACCAAAGTAAGGTTGCGACAATGAGTAAGCAATTGGTTTCAAATGGAAATGATGTTGTTGTTGGGATTGCGACACCAGCAGCCCAAGGTCTAGCAAGTGCAACAAAAGATCTTCCGGTTATCATGGCAGCTGTTACAGACCCAGTTGGCGCTAACTTGGTGAAAGATTTAGAAAAACCAGGTGGTAACATCACAGGTGTTTCTGACCATAACCCTGCTGAACAACAAGTGGAATTGATTAAAACTTTGACACCTGATGTCAAAACAATTGGTGCCCTTTACTCAAGTAGCGAAGATAACTCTAAGTCACAAGTTGAAGAGTTCAAGAAATACGCAGAAAAAGCTGGTTTGAAAGTAGAAACATTCGCAGTTCCATCAACTAACGAAATTGCTTCAACAGTTAACGTTATGACTGGAAAAGTAGATGCAATCTGGGTTCCAATCGATAACACCATTGCCTCAGCATTCTCAACTGTAGTATCAAGTAACCAAACGGCTAAAAAACCAATCTACCCAAGTGCGACTGCCATGGTAGAAGCTGGAGGTTTGGCATCAGTAGTTGTTGACCAACACGATCTTGGTGTTGCTACTGGTAAGATGATTGCCAAAGTCTTGAAGGGTGAAAAGCCTGCAGATACTCCAGTAAATGTCTTCTCAACTGGTAAATCAGTTATCAACAAAAAACTAGCTCAAGAACTTGGAATCACTATTCCTGAATCGGTTCTCAAAGAAGCTGGAAAAGTCATCGAATAAGAATGTAGGAGGAGTTGGAGACATCTCCTCCAATTTTTAAAATAAAGGAAACGAAACAAACATGCTAATATCTATTATTTCACAGGGATTGGTCTGGGCTATCCTGGGTTTGGGAATCTTTATGACCTTTCGAATCCTGAACTTTCCAGATATGACAACTGAAGGTTCCTTCCCGCTTGGAGGAGCAGTAGCAGTGACTCTGATTACACAAGGAGTCAATCCTTTTCTTGCTACTTTAGCAGCCATAGGAGCTGGTTGTTTGGCTGGATTAGCGACAGGACTCCTTTATACTAAGGGGAAAATCCCAACTCTCTTGGCAGGAATTTTAGTGATGACTTCTTGTCATTCTATCATGCTCATGATTATGGGACGAGCCAACCTTGGCCTTTTGGGAACAAAGCAAATCCAAGATGTACTTCCATTTTCATCAGAGATTAATCAATTACTGACAGGTTTAATCTTTGTGACTTTGGTTATCCTTCTCATGCTTTTCTTCCTAGATACCAAACTTGGACAGGCCTATATCGCTACAGGGGATAATCCAGATATGGCGCGTAGTTTTGGTATCAATACAGGCCGTATGGAGCTTATGGGCTTGGTTTTGTCAAATGGTGTTATCGCACTTGCTGGTGCCTTAATTGCCCAACAAGAAGGTTACGCGGATGTTTCTCGTGGTATCGGGGTTATCGTAGTTGGTCTTGCAAGTTTGATTATCGGTGAAGTCCTCTTTAAGAGTCTTACCCTAGCAGAACGTTTAGTTACCATTGTAGTTGGTTCTATTAGTTATCAATTTTTGGTATGGGGAGTCATTGCTCTTGGATTTAATACTAGTTATCTGCGTTTGTACAGTGCGGTTATTTTGGCGACCTGCCTCATGATTCCAACCTTTAAGAATAAATACATGAAAGGAGTCAAGTTAAGCAAATGACAGCTATTGTAGAACTTAAAAATGCGACAAAAATTGTGACAAACGGCTTTGATGAAGAAAAGATTATCCTAAACGATGTGTCACTTGATATCTATGAACATGACTTCATTACAATCCTGGGTGGAAATGGAGCTGGGAAATCTACCCTCTTTAATAGCATTGCAGGAACTCTACCCCTAACAAGTGGGAGTATTCGTATCATGGGAGAAGACGTAACGAATGTTTCTCCTGAAAAACGCGCTAAATATCTTTCGCGTGTGTTTCAAGATCCAAAAATGGGTACGTCACCACGTATGACTGTTGCTGAAAATCTCTTAATCGCTAAATTCCGTGGTGAAAGAAGAGGATTGGTACCTAGAAGATTATCTAGTTATCGAGAAGAATTTCAAAACACTATCAATAAAATTGGAAACGGTCTAGAAAAACATTTAGATACACCCATTGAATTTTTGTCAGGTGGACAAAGGCAGGCCTTGAGTCTCTTGATGGCAACCTTGAAACGTCCAGAGCTTCTTTTATTGGATGAACATACAGCTGCTCTTGACCCTAAAACAAGTGTAGCCTTGATGGAATTGACTGATGACTTTGTCAGTAAGGACCATCTGACTGCTCTGATGATTACCCACCATATGGAAGATGCTCTCAAGTATGGAAATCGCCTCATTGTTATGAAAGAAGGACGAATCATCCAAGATTTGAATAAGGATGAAAAAGCCAAGATGAAGATTTCAGATTACTATCAACTATTTGAGTAAAAGATTTAAGTATTTATTGATTACGAAGAGCTTAGAGGTAGAATGCTACCTCTAAGTTTTTTAATAAGAAGAGAGATTTTTAACAATGTTATATTCAATATTCTAGGGTATTTGTTTTTGCCTAAAATTTTATTTTCGAAAATGCCTATTTTCTATGAAATAGTAGCATGTAAAAGGTATGAAATGGTTTACTTTTTTTCAGAAATAAAGTATACTATATAAAGTAAACTGTGATAAAATGGAGGTATTGTCTATGGTTGACAAGCGAGTCATCGAAGAAATCAAAAACAATACCAATATTGTCGAAATCATAGGAGAAGTGATTTCCTTACAAAAATCTGGACGGAACTATTTAGGGCTCTGTCCTTTTCATGGTGAAAAGACCCCTTCTTTTAACGTAGTTGAAGATAAGCAGTTTTACCACTGTTTTGGTTGTGGTCGTTCTGGAGATGTCTTTAAATTCATTGAGGAATATCAACAAGTAACTTTTGCCGATGCTGTGAGGATTCTAGGCGAACGTCTTGGGATGCACCTTGAAACTCCTGTACACAATACTGCTCAACATACGTCCCCTCACCAAGATCTTTATGAGATGCATGACAAGGCAGCACGTTTTTACCATGCTATTCTCATGACGACTAAGATGGGTGAAGAGGCAAGAAACTATCTTTATAAACGTGGTTTGACTGATGATGTCATTAAACATTTTATGATTGGCCTGGCTCCTGTTGAACGTTCTTACCTCTACCAACGTTTAGCGGAGGACTATAGTGAAAAGGACTTGCTAGATTCAGGTCTATTTTATCTTTCTGAGACCAACCAGTTCTTTGATACTTTCCATAACCGTATTATGTTTCCACTTTGTAACGACCAAGGAAAGGTGATTGCTTTTTCTGGACGGATTTGGCAAGAGACGGATTCTCAAACTGCTAAGTACAAAAATAGCCGTGCGACAGCAATTTTTAACAAAAGTTACGAATTGTATCATATGGAGAGGGTAAAAAAAGGTTCGGGCAAGGCTCCTGAAATTTACCTAATGGAAGGCTTTATGGATGTTATTGCAGCTTACCGTGCTGGTGTTGAAAATGCAGTAGCTTCTATGGGGACTGCTTTAACTGCTGAACATGTTGAACATCTAAAACGCTTTACAAAAAAAGTGATTATCACTTATGATGGTGATAAAGCAGGGCAAGCAGCAACTGCTAAAGCACTAGAGGAATTGGGAGATTTACCTGTTCAGATTGTTCAAATTCCCGATGCAATGGATCCGGATGAGTATTTACAGAAAAATTCTCCAGAGGAATTGGCCTACCTTTTATCCAATACTCGAATCAGTCCGATTGAGTTTTACATTCATCATTATAAACCTAGTAATAGTGAGAATCTTCAAGCGCAGATTGAGTTCATTGAGAAAATTGCACCTCTTATCGTCAAAGAACCCTCTATCACAGCCCAGAATACCTATATTCACTTACTGACTGATCATTTACCTTCTTTTGATTATCAACAAGTTGAGCAAATTATCAACGAAAGTCGAGTTAGACAGAGACAAGAAAAGGTTAAACAGGTCGCTAATCCAACGCCAATCACCATGTCAGTTTCAAAGCAACTGACAGCAGTCATGCGGGCTGAAGCACACATTCTTTACCGTATGATAGAAAATCCTTTGGTGCTCAATGATTATCGTTTGAGAAATGATTTTGTATTTGAAACTCCAGAGTTTCAGACCTTGTATGGACTCTTGATTGATAATGGTTCGATTTCTTCTGAAGACTTGGCAAATCAGACTAGAGAAGTGGAAAATGCTTGGTACCAGGTGTTAGCCTTGGATCTACCTTCTGAAATGTCTCCAGAAGAACTAAAGGAAGTGGAAGAGTCTCGTAATCGTGCTCTTCTAAATCAACAAAACTTGCAAATTAAAAAGAAAGTTCAGGAAGCTAGTCATGTAGGCGACACAGATGCTGCTTTAGAAGAGCTTGAACGCTTAATTGCCCAAAAAAGAAGAATGGAGTAAGAATGGCAAAAAAACAAAAAGAAGTAACAACTTTTGATGTCCAAGTTGCAGAGTTTATCCGTAACCATAAGAAGACTGGTACTGCGACAGATGACGAAATCAACAATGTCCTTGTAATTCCTTTTGCTCTTGATGTCGAGGGGATTGAAAACCTGTTGCAACGTATTCAGGATGCAGGTATTGCAATCACTGATAACGAAGGAAACCCAAGTGAACGTGTTCTAAGTACGGAAGAAGAACCAGAACTTAGTGACGAGGACTTAATTGGTTCAACATCTGCCAAGGTCAATGATCCTGTTCGTATGTATCTAAAAGAAATTGGGGTTGTGCCTCTTCTTACTAACGAAGAAGAAAAAGAGTTGGCCCTTGCTGTTGAGGCTGGCGATGTTGAAGCAAAACAACGTCTAGCAGAAGCTAACCTTCGCTTGGTAGTCTCTATCGCGAAACGCTATGTTGGACGTGGTATGCAGTTCCTTGATTTGATCCAAGAAGGAAATATGGGATTGATGAAGGCTGTTGATAAGTTTGACTATTCAAAAGGATTCAAATTTTCAACTTATGCAACTTGGTGGATTCGTCAGGCTATCACGCGTGCCATTGCTGACCAAGCTCGTACTATCCGTATCCCAGTTCACATGGTGGAAACTATCAACAAGCTTGTTCGTGAACAACGTAATCTTCTTCAAGAGTTGGGACAAGATCCAACTCCTGAGCAAATTGCAGAACGTATGGATATGACACCTGATAAGGTTCGTGAAATCTTGAAAATTGCTCAAGAACCGGTTTCTCTAGAAACGCCTATTGGTGAAGAAGATGATAGCCATCTTGGTGACTTTATCGAAGATGAAGTGATTGAAAATCCAGTTGACTACACAACTCGTATCGTTTTGCGTGAACAGTTGGATGAAGTTTTGGATACTCTTACAGATCGTGAAGAAAATGTTCTTCGTCTTCGTTTTGGACTTGATGATGGGAAAATGCGTACTTTGGAAGATGTTGGTAAAGTCTTCAATGTGACTCGTGAACGTATCCGTCAGATTGAGGCAAAAGCATTGAGAAAACTTCGCCAACCAAGTCGAAGCAAACCGCTTCGTGACTTTATCGAAGATTAGGTTATAGGAGACTGAATATGGCTTATACAGAAGAGCAAATTGAAAACATCAAAACACGTATTTTGACCGCACTAGAAGAAGTGATTGACCCCGAATTAGGTATAGATATCGTTAACCTAGGTCTGATTTATGAGATTCGATTTGATGGTGATACAGGTGATACTGAGATCGACATGACCTTGACAACCATGGGTTGTCCTTTGGCAGACCTCTTGACTGATCAAATCTATGATGCTATGACAGATGTGCCGGAGGTTACTAACGTTGAAGTCAAATTAGTTTGGTATCCGGCTTGGACGGTTGAAAAAATGAGTCGTTATGCACGGATTGCTTTAGGAATTAAGTAGAATCGTATAAAAAGAGAAATAGTATTAGTGTTCGGAAATTCCCTACCTTTTATGCTATCTCTCTTTAAATTTGCTGATTTTCTTTCAAGAAAATGATATAATGGATAGTATGGAAAAAGAGAAATTACGCATCAATATGCTAAGTTCAAGTGAAAAAGTAGCCGGACAAGGTGTTTCTGGTGCTTACCGTGAACTTGTGCAACTTTTGAAACGTGATGCGAAAGACCAACTAATTGTAACGGAGAATCTTCCTGTAGAAGCTGATGTTACTCATTTTCATACTATCGACCTTCCTTATTATTTATCTACATTTCAAAAGAAGCGTTCAGGTCGTAGAATTGGTTATGTCCATTTTTTACCGGATACCTTAGAAGGGAGTTTAAAAATTCCATTTTTCTTAAAAGGGATTGTTAAGAAGTATGTGTTTTCTTTTTATGATCGTATGGAACATTTGGTTGTGGTCAATCCTTCTTTTATCGAAGATTTAGTTGCAGCGGGTATTCCTCGAGAAAAGGTGACCTATATTCCTAACTTTGTTAACAAAGAAAAATGGCATCCACTTCCTGAAGAACAGGTAAGCCAACTTCGTAAAGATATGGGATTGAGTGAACATCAATTTGTAGTTGTCGGTGCAGGTCAGGTTCAAAAACGTAAGGGAATCGATGATTTCATCACTCTTGCTGAGGAACTACCGGATATCACCTTTATTTGGGCCGGAGGCTTCTCTTTTGGTGGCATTACAGATGGTTATGAACGCTATAAAAAAATCATGGATCATCCTCCAGAAAATCTGATTTTTCCAGGGATTGTTGAGCCAGAACGGATGAGAGAACTTTATGCTTTAGCAGATCTTTTCTTGCTTCCAAGTTTTAATGAACTCTTTCCAATGACTATTTTAGAAGCTGCGAGTTGTGAAGCACCAATTATGCTTCGGGATTTAGACCTTTATAAGGTGATTCTAGAAGGAAATTATAAACCAACCACAGATGTGGAAGATATGAAAGAAGCTATCTTGGAATATCGCGAACATCCAGAAGCTCTTAAGGAATTGAAAGAAAAGGCTAAGGCTATTTCAAGAGAATATTCCGAAGAGCATCTTCTTGAAATCTGGCTAAAATTCTATCGGGAGCAGGCGGCTTTAGGAAAAAAATGAGGTAGTATATGCGGATTGGATTATTTACAGATACTTATTTTCCACAGGTGTCGGGTGTTGCAACCAGTATTCGCACCTTAAAAACAGAGCTTGAAAAGCAGGGGCATGCAGTCTTTATCTTTACGACAACTGATAAGGACGTAAACCGCTATGAAGACTGGCAGATTATCCGTATTCCGAGCGTTCCTTTCTTTGCCTTTAAAGATCGTCGTTTTGCCTATCGTGGATTTACGAAAGCTCTTGAGATTGCAAAGCAATATCAACTCGACATTATTCATACCCAGACAGAATTTTCTCTTGGTTTATTGGGTATTTGGATTGCACGTGAGTTGAAAATTCCAGTGATTCATACCTACCATACTCAGTATGAAGATTATGTTCACTATATTGCTAAAGGGATGTTGATTCGTCCAAGTATGGTTAAATACCTTGTCCGAGGTTTTCTCCATGATGTCGATGGAGTTATTTGTCCGAGCGAGATAGTACGTGATCTCTTATCTGATTATAAGGTAAAAGTTGAAAAGCGTGTCATTCCTACAGGTATAGAACTAGCTAAGTTTGAACGACCTGAAATCGGTCCAGAAAATATCAGTGACTTACGAGATAAATTAGGTATTAAGAAAGACGAAAAGATGCTTCTTAGCCTTTCGCGTGTTTCTTACGAGAAGAATATTCAAGCAGTTCTTAAAGCTTTACCAGATGTCCTAAAAGAAGAACCAAATGTTAAACTGGTTGTAGCTGGAGATGGACCTTATTTAGACAATCTTAAGGAGCAAGCAGAGGATTTGCGAATTCAAGATTCTGTTATCTTTACAGGTATGATACCTCCGAGCGAAACAGCACTTTATTATAAGGCGGCTAATTTCTTTATCTCTGCTTCTACAAGTGAGACTCAGGGCTTGACCTATTTAGAAAGTTTAGCTAGTAAGACACCTGTCATTGCCCACGGCAATCCTTATCTGGATAATCTTATCAACGATAAAATGTTTGGAACTCTTTATTACGAGGAAAATGACTTGGCTGGAGCAATACTGGAGGCATTGCTTGCAACTCCACCGATGGATGAAAAACACTTGGCTGAAAAATTATATGAAATTTCTGCTGAGAATTTTGGTAAAAGAGTTCATGAATTCTACCTGGATGTCATTATTTCCAATAATTTTGTAAAAGAAATGACGTCTGAAGAGCCTGTTACAAAACGTATTTTAAAAACAGTCTTCTATATTCCGCAACAGGCGGTTACAATGCCAGTTAAGGGTTCGAAACGTATGCTAAAGGCATCTAGAAAACAATTGAGAAACTTGAGAAAATACTTGAATGATTAAGTGATTCCGAAGAGAGGAAATAAAATATGAATAAGAGATTGATGAGAAGTGGTCGAGATCAAAAGATTGGTGGAGTCTGTGCTGGAGTAGCAAATTATTTTAACATTGATCCTACAATTGTTCGAGTTATTTGGGGCGTTTTAGCCTTCTGTTATGGAGCAGGCATTGTTGCTTACTTAATTTTGTGGGCAATCGCTCCTGTATCAAATGAATTTTAAGAAAAAGATTAGAGTAAAAGCGAGACTAATAATATTCAATGATTTGAAACCTCAAATCGGTGAAATGGGATTCTTTGGGGTTGATTTCTGGTGCGGAATATTAAATTCCATTAAATAGATTTGACCGTTAAAGGAGTTGAGATAATGAAAAAGAAAAGATGGGCCAAAATCAGTGCGTTTGTAGGGATTCTAGGTGGGCCTTTAGCGCTCTTTTTCATATGTGCGTTTTTGGCAGCTGGGATTGGCGCCAGTCGTTCGGGGGTAGAGGAATCTCTCAGTTTATTAGTGCCGACATTTGGAATTATTTTTTTGGTAGCGTTGAAAAGCGCGTGCTATTATAAAAAGGATGAACGTGTGAATTCAGTGATGGCCAAGTTGTTTGCAGCCTCAAGCGCAGTAGGGTTCGTTGTCGCTTTGCTGATAGCTTTAGCAAATATTCCGACGACCAGTGGATTCGGTGATTGGATTATGCTCGTGCTATTCGACGGAAGTGATGGCTTTGAACGTGCGCTCGGTTTCATGTTTCTATCCGCTATTTTATCCGTTGCCTGGGGCATTTATTATGCGATTTGTCTAAGGAAATTTGAGAACTAACACATAAGGAGACGAGAACATGCAAAGTAAAAAATGGGCAATCTGTAGTGCATTTGTGGGCATTGCCGGAGGAGCATTTTTAATGGTATCTCCCTTGGGATTAATCGCAGCAGGAATCGGAGCAAATGCCCAGATGTTTGGTTCTATATTTATTCTAATGCTGTGTACGTATGTGGCGATTTTCTGTGTAGCTTTGAAGAGTAAGCTTTACTATAAAGGCGATGACAGAGTCTCTAAGTTAGTGACCAATACGTTTTTAATAGCAGGGACGATTGGATGTGCCCCAATCTTTTTCTCAATCTTTTTTTGGATTCTACGCCATATTCCCTTCTTAAATGACTTGTTAAATTGGTTGTTTAGTGCGGTTTTTTCTGGACAGGATGACTTCTCTCTATTTTTTATAGTGGTAGTGTTCGTCGACATCCTATCGATTGTCAGTGGCATTGGATATGCGGTCTGCTTGAAAAACTTCAGAAAATAATGTAAAGCGGATTTTTTCGAGGCTCTTATTGATAAGGGATTCGGAAATTACAAATAGAGAGGAAATGCGAATGTGACAGATTTAAAATGGGAAATCTGATGTGTTTTTGTTGGTGATACATCTGTATCAAATGAATTTTAAAATGTGAGTATTAATAGTAAAGGAGAAAATATGGCATTCGGTGATAATGGTAAACGCAAAAAAACTTTCTTTGAAAAACTAACAATGTTTGTCGTACTAGTCATGTTGTTTGTTACTCTAGCAGGTATTTTTGCGACTGCAATTGGTGTATTGAGCAGATTTTAAATGCTAGTTGTATATTCAATTTATATTAGTTGGTGACTGGGTTTTCCCAGCCCTTTTTTAAGTGAGAAGAGATTATGAGTATGTTTTTAGATACAGCCAAGATCAAAGTAAAGGCTGGTAATGGTGGCGATGGGATGGTAGCCTTTCGTCGTGAAAAATACGTCCCTAATGGTGGACCATGGGGAGGTGATGGAGGTCGTGGAGGGAACGTTGTTTTCGTAGTAGACGAAGGATTGCGTACCCTGATGGATTTCCGTTATAATCGTCATTTTAAAGCCCAGTCTGGTGAAAAAGGAATGACAAAAGGAATGCACGGCCGTGGTGCAGAAGACTTGGTTGTTCATGTACCTCAGGGAACTACTGTTCGTGATGCTGAAACGGGAAAAATTTTGACTGACTTGGTACATCATGGTCAGGAATTTATCGTAGCTCACGGTGGTCGTGGCGGTCGTGGGAATATTCGCTTTGCGACACCTAAAAATCCTGCACCAGAAATCTCTGAAAATGGAGAACCTGGTCAGGAACGTGAATTACAGCTTGAACTTAAAATTCTTGCGGATGTTGGATTAGTTGGCTTCCCTTCTGTTGGGAAATCAACCTTACTAAGTGTCATCACATCTGCAAAACCAAAAATTGGTGCTTATCACTTTACGACAATTGTACCAAATCTTGGGGTGGTGCGTACTCAGTCGGGCGATTCATTTGCAGTGGCAGACCTTCCTGGATTGATTGAAGGTGCTAGCCAAGGTGTTGGCCTGGGGACCCAGTTCCTCCGTCATATTGAGAGAACTAGAGTAATCCTACACGTTATTGACATGTCAGCAAGTGAAGGACGTGATCCTTATGAGGATTACCTAGCTATCAATAAGGAACTTGAATCCTACAATCTTCGTCTAATGGAGCGTCCACAAATCATTGTTGCCAACAAGATGGATATTCCAGACAGTCAAGAAAACCTTGAAGATTTCAAGAAAAAATTGGCTGCAAATTATGATGAGTTTGAAGAATTACCAACAATTTTCCCAATTTCAGGTTTGACTAAGCAAGGTCTTGCACCTTTATTAGATGCTACGGCTGAACTTCTAGATAAGACACCAGAATTTCTTCTCTATGATGAGTCAGAAATGGAAGAAGAAGCTTACTATGGCTTTGATGAAGAAGAAAAACCATTTGAAATCAGTCGTGATGATGATGCTACTTGGGTCCTTTCAGGTGAAAAACTCATGAAACTCTTTAACATGACCAACTTTGACCGTGATGAGTCTGTTATGAAGTTTGCTCGTCAGTTGCGTGGTATGGGAGTTGATGAAGCTCTTCGTGCTCGTGGTGCTAAAGACGGTGATCTTGTCCGTATTGGTAAATTTGAGTTTGAATTTGTAGACTAGGAGACAGCTATGGGTGATAAACCAATATCTTTCCGAGATGCGAATGGAAATTTTGTTTCAGCAGCTGATGTGTGGAATGAAAAGAAGTTAGAAGAACTCTTTAACCGCCTCAATCCAAATAGAGCTTTGAGACTAGCTAAAGCAAAGAAACAAGCAGAAGGAAAAAAATCAGAATAAAAGAACCCGTGATGTATTCATCACGGGTTTTCTGGTTTACTGACTATTTTTGGAATGGAATTTCAAGACTAGATTGTGCAAGGTCTATAGTCAAGTGATAGTCTGTATTGTCGCGTACAGTAATTTCAAAGTCAGTAGTATAAAGAACGAGACGGACAGTGTCGCCTTCTTTTAATTTATAAATAGTTGGTTGAAGTTCAAATTGGAATTCAATCCATTCTTCAGGTTTAATTTCTTCGACTGTAAGTAAGTCATGACAGTTTTGTAGATTCATATAACCTTTAGTGATAACTCTTTGTGCATTTTCCCGGAAAGGAAGTTCACAGAGATGGTCAAGCATATGGTAGCGACCGTTATCTAAGGTACGAGCAGATATGACTCCAGGATAAGGTTGCAAGTATTTCTTTTGTCCTAATTCCAAAAGTTGGGCAGAAAGTAAGCCTTTATTTGTACTTGATTTGACACGTAAGTTGAGTTTGACGCGTCCGTTAAGTTGTATTTCTTCTGAAATAGGAAGATCAATAGTAATCTGATTGACTTTGTCTTGATATAGTTCATTATTAAAGGTTTGGTAGGTTTTACCATAGCGTTCAAAGTCTGAGTCTTCATAGTGATTCTCAATCACTTTTTCTTCAGATCCAAGAGAGAAGGTTTTGTGTTCCTCTTGATTTCCAAAATCTTCAAGTGACAGCCAGGTTTGTGGAGTAGTATTGTCTTGCCAAACGACTCTTGGAAGTTGGTAGGCTGTTTCTTGCCCCAATAATTTCTGCGTCAAAAGAGCATTCATGGATTCACGGAAATCAATAGACTGCCAGTTATTCATATAAACATGGGCGCCGTTATGGTAAAAGAGATGTTTTTTAATATGACTTGGAAGAGCATTGAACATTTGATAGACATGAAGTGGTTTTACATTCCAGTCTTGCGAACCGTGTGTAAAGACGACTTCAGCCTTGACTTTTTCAGCATTAAGAAGGTAGTTTCTGTCATGCCAAAATTGGTTATAATCCCCAGTTTTACGGTCTAGATTTTTCTTAACTTTCTCTAAGTCAGCTTTGTGAGCTGCATTTCCACGAATGTAATCACCAGCCAAGAGATTACGAGAATAAGTCAATTCAGCAAGAGAGTCAAAATCTTCACCTGGATATCCTCCAGGGCTAGTTACAAGACCATTTTCACGATAGTAGTTGTACCATGAAGAAATACCGGCCTCGGCGATGATGACTTCTAAGCCATCGACACCTGTTGTAGCAAGGCCATTTGACATAGTTCCTAGGTATGAGATACCTGTTGTTGCAACTTTTCCATTTGACCAGTCAGCCTTGACTTGATGAGCTCGGGTATGGTCTGTAAAAGCACGGCAGCGTCCATTGAGCCAATCAATGACATTCTTATAACCTTCGATTTGTTGGTAGCTACCGTTCGGCATAAGTCCCTGAGAATCCTTGGTACCAAGACCGGACACATAGAGATTAGCAAATCCTCTTGGAAGGAAATAATCGTTTAGTGTATAGCTGCTATTGATATGAGTCAGTTTCTCTTCAGCTTCAGAGACTATTTTAGCATCTCCTACAGATTCAACTAAATCCAGCGTTGGTTGATTTAATTGAATCTTGTGAGGAGGTTTCACCTCAAGCTCAGCTTCCATTTTGTAGAGAGAGGCATCGCTAGCTTTAACGTTGGTTCCTTGATGATAGGGACTAGCAGTCATTACTGATGGAATTTTTCCTTGATATTTTGGACGAATGATGCTTACCTTCACAAGGTCAGGAAGTCCGTCTTTATCTGTATCTACACGGCTTTCTACGTAGACCACTTCCCGAATAACATCGTTACTAGAGAAGGTTGCAAGACTTTTTCCGTTAAAATAGTGATAGTGATTATCTTCAGGGATTAAACCATCACTGACCAACTGATCGATAAGGGTATTTCCTTTTTTGGTGCGAGTATTGAGAAGTTGGTAAAGATTGGTTACAAATTCTCCAAATTCAATTGGAAATCCCGTTTCTTCGCGAAAGGTTTGAACATCGTCAAAATCTACAAGGTAGCTAAATCCTAAGAGTTGGAAGGCAACGGTATAAAAAATATCCGCAGTCAATTCTTGATCAGAATTAAAGAAGTTGAGAAGATCAGTCTTTTCGTCCACAGCTAATGTAGAGAGTGGATAGTCAGTGTTTTGATAATTAAAAAAGCAAGTTCTAATGAAGGACTCAAACTGTTGTTTGGGTGAATCTGCTGGATTAAGCTTAAATCCTAGTTGTGCGAGTTCATCTAATGATTCTTGAGTTGATACAGGGTAATAACTAAATTGATTGAAACGCATAATATTCTCCTTTATAAAATATCACTGAGGTTATTATATCAAAAAAAACATCAAATTAACAGAATCTCTATTCTAGAACAAGACATTAGAGAGTGTGCTTTAAATGCTCTATTTTCCTTACTATTTTGATTTTTTGAGTATCTTAAAAGGATATGCTATACTAGTTATATGTTAGATTTGGAGAAATATGGTGTGACCATGTGGGAAGAAGATAAAGTTTGCTCTTTCCGCCAAAAATTATTAGCCTGGTACGATGCAAACAAGCGGGATTTACCATGGAGACGAAGTAAGAATCCTTATCACATCTGGGTTTCAGAAATCATGTTGCAACAGACTAGAGTCGATACCGTCATTCCTTATTATGAACGTTTTTTAGAATGGTTTCCAACTGTAGAGAGTTTAGCAATTGCACCTGAAGAACGTCTATTAAAAGCTTGGGAAGGTCTTGGTTATTATTCTCGTGTTCGCAATATGCAAACAGCGGCTCAGCAGATTATGAATGAATTTGATGGAGAGTTTCCTTCAACTTACGAAGGTATTTCAAGCTTGAAAGGGATAGGTCCCTATACAGCCGGAGCTATTTCAAGTATTGCCTTTAATCTACCACAACCAGCAGTTGATGGGAATGTCATGCGTGTTTTGGCTCGTCTATTCGAAGTCAATCATGATATTGGAAATCCTAGCAATCGTAAAATATTTCAAGCTATGATGGAAATCTTGATAGATCCAGAAAGACCAGGAGATTTTAACCAGGCTCTCATGGATTTAGGATCAGATATTGAAGCACCTGTCAATCCAAGGCCGGAAGATAGTCCAGTTAAGGAATTTAGTGCTGCCTATCAACATGGAACTATGGATATTTATCCCATTAAAGCACCAAAGAAAAAGCCAGTTCCCATTTATCTAAATGCTTTAGTTGTGCAAAACGACCAAGGACAGTTTTTACTAGAAAAGAATGAAAGTGAAAAGTTACTTGCTGGATTTTGGCATTTCCCCTTGATTGAGGTTGATGAATTTTCAAAAGATGAAGAAGAACTAAATCTTTTTAATCAGGTTGCTGAAACATCCCTACAACTTGGACCCTCACCTCAAGAAAGTTTTGAGCAAGATTATGATTTAGAGGTTGACTGGCAGGATAGCCATTTCGAAGAAGTGAAACATGTCTTTAGCCATCGAAAGTGGCATGTCCGAATTTTAGCCGGGCAGGTAGTTGATGCCAAAGAATATAGTGATAAAGAAGTCGTTTGGTTAACTCCAGAAGAGTTTGACCTCTACCCACTAGCAAAACCTCAACAGAAAATTTGGCAAGAGTATTCAAAAAGATACTGATAGTACAGTCTTTCGTGTCTTCTCTCCATTTTTTTGGTATAATTGATATAAGGAAAAAGGTGACTAAATGAAAAAAATATTGATTGTTGACGATGAAAAACCAATCTCAGATATTATAAAGTTTAACATGACCAAAGAAGGTTATGAGGTTGTCACAGCATTTAATGGACGTGAAGCTATTGAACTGTTTGAAGCTGAAAAACCAGATATTATAATTTTGGACTTGATGCTTCCAGAGATTGATGGTCTTGAAGTTGCTAAAACGATTCGTAAGACAAGTAGTGTACCAATTATCATGCTTTCAGCCAAAGATAGCGAGTTTGATAAGGTTATTGGTCTTGAACTTGGAGCGGATGATTATGTGACAAAACCATTTTCAAACCGTGAACTTCAAGCGCGTGTTAAGGCGCTTCTTCGTCGTACGGAGTTAATCGCAGTGGACAACCAAGAAGAAGATTCAAAATTACAAAGTCTTCAAATTGGGGATTTGGAAATTCTTCCTGATGCTTATGTAGCAAAAAAATATGGCGAAGAATTGGACTTAACTCACAGAGAATTTGAGTTATTGCATCACCTAGCTTCTCATATTGGTCAAGTTATTACCCGTGAACATCTCCTTGAAACTGTTTGGGGTTATGATTATTTTGGTGATGTTCGAACAGTCGATGTTACCATTAGACGTCTACGTGAGAAAATTGAAGACACACCAAGTAGACCTGAATATATCTTGACTCGTCGTGGTGTGGGTTATTACATGAGAAATAATGATTGAAATAATTAAACAAACGATTCTGACAAGAGATTTTATCTTTGTTCTAATCTTAATCGGTTTTATCATGCTGGTGACCTTTCTTTTACTTGAAGGTCGTAGAGATAACATCCGACTAAAACAGTTAAATCAAAAGATAAAAGATTTAATTGCTAGTGATTATTCTCAGGTATTGGATATGCAGGGGAATACTGAAATCACGAATATAACGAATAACTTAAATGATCTTTCTGAAGTAATTCGCCTAACACAAGAAAACCTAGAACAAGAAAGTAAAAGACTTCACAGTATTCTTTCTTATATGACAGATGGAGTTCTAGCTACCAACCGTCGTGGTCAAATCACTATGATTAATGACATGGCTAAAAGACAACTTGGCGTTGAAAGTGACGAAGCGCTGAATCAAAACATTCTTGAATTACTCAAGATAGAGGATGAGTACGAGCTTAGGGACTTGATTACTCAAAGTCCTGAATTGATGATTTATTCTCAAAATGTCAACGGCGAGTATATCAGTTTACGTGTTCGTTTCGCCCTCATACGCAGGGAATCAGGCTTTATTTCAGGGCTTGTAGCTGTTCTTCATGATACGACTGAGCAAGAAAAAGAAGAACGTGAGAGAAGACTCTTCGTTTCAAACGTAAGTCATGAATTGCGAACTCCTTTGACCAGTGTCAAATCTTACCTGGAAGCTTTGGATGAAGGTGCACTTTCAGAACCAGTTGCACCAGACTTTATTAAGGTTTCGCTCGATGAAACCAATCGTATGATGCGCATGGTGACGGATCTCCTGCATCTATCTCGTATCGATAATGCAACCAGTCATTTAGATGTTGAATTGATTAACTTTACAGCTTTCATTACTTTTATCCTGAATCGTTTTGATAAAATACGAGCCCAAGATGAGGAGAAGAAATACGAAATCGTTAGGGACTATCCGATAAATTCTGTATGGGTTGAAATAGACACGGATAAGATGACTCAGGTCATTGATAACATTCTCAATAATGCAATCAAGTATTCACCTGATGGTGGTAAAATTACTGTCAGCATGAAAACAACTGATGACCAGATGATTTTATCTATTTCAGACCAAGGACTTGGAATTCCTAAAGAAGATTTACCTAAGATTTTTGACCGTTTCTATCGTGTTGATAAGGCTAGAAGTCGTGCTCAAGGTGGTACCGGTTTAGGACTTGCTATTGCAAAAGAAATCGTCAAACAGCATAATGGCTTTATCTGGGCTAAGAGCGAATATGGTAAGGGGTCTACCTTTACTATTGTGCTCCCTTATGATAAAGAAGCTGTGAAAGAAGAAATATGGGAGGATGACGTAGAAGACTAAAATGAGTGATAATGGATTTAAATACAGCATTTTAGCATCAGGTTCTAGTGGAAATTCCTTCTATTTGGAAACTCCTAAAAAGAAGATTTTAGTAGATGCTGGCTTATCTGGAAAGAAAATCACTAGTCTGCTAAGTGAAATTAACCGCAAGCCAGAAGATTTGGATGCCATTTTGATTACACATGAACATACGGACCATATTCACGGAGTTGGTGTTTTAGCACGCAAGTACGGTATGGATCTCTATGCAAATGAGAAGACTTGGCAGGCAATGGAAAATAGCAAGTATCTTGGTAAGGTCGACCCGTCTCAAAAGCATATCTTTGAAATGGGTAAGACCAAGACTTTTGGAGATATTGATATCGAAAGCTTTGGAGTGAGTCATGACGCTGTTGCTCCCCAATTTTACCGCTTTATGAAGGACGATAAGAGCTTTGTATTATTGACAGATACGGGATATGTTAGTGATCGTATGGCTGGTATTGTTGAGAATGCTGACGGTTATCTGATTGAGGCCAATCATGATGTGGAAATTTTGCGAGCAGGATCGTATGCTTGGCGACTCAAACAGAGAATTTTGTCCGATCGAGGGCATCTATCCAATGAAGACGGTGCGGAAGCGATGGTGCGAACACTTGGCAATCGAACCAAAAAAATCTATCTAGGTCATCTATCCAAGGAGAATAATATCAAGGAGTTGGCTCACATGACTATGGTTAATCAACTAGCTCAAGCTGATTTGGGGGTTGGAGTTGATTTTCAAGTTCATGATACTTCACCAGACACAGCAACACCATTAACAGAAATATAAAAAAGAAGGCATATGCCTTCTTTTTTTAGACTATTTTACAATCCGGCGAATTCTTTGATTTCTTGAGCTGACATAGAAGAGTCACAACGGACTTTGATTTCCCCATTAGCAACATGTACGAATCCTGGTACAGTAGGGATTCCATAGCGTGAGCGGAAGTCTTGCAAAGCGTCAAGTTGACTTGGTTCTTCGCTGTTGATGAAGTAAACGTGTGCTTTCGTTTCAGCCACTACACCAGCCAATGTACCAGCGAATTTACGGCAGTAAGGGCAAGTTTTGCGTCCGATAAAGAAAGTTGCTGTTTCTTTTTTATCAAGTGCTTCTTGAGCACGCGCAACTGTAGTCACTTCAAGATCTTTAATATTTTCTAAAAACTGTTCCATGAGATTACCTCGCTTTTTTTGATAAGTCTAGTATGCCATAAAGTGCTTAAAATTGCTTGGATTTGATACGAAAAAAAGATGAGATTATTTTATCTCATCTTTAAATTATTTATTTTACGAAGGCATTGATTTCAGCTTCGATATTTGCAATTTTAGCTTGTGAGTCCTCTTTTGAATTTCCAACTACAGCGATGTAGAATTTGATTTTTGGTTCTGTACCAGAAGGACGAACAGCAATCCATGAACCGTCTGTTAATGTGTATTTCAATACATCGCTTGGAGGTGTTGTCAATTTAGTAACAGTACCATCGGCAGCAGTAGAAGTTTGTGCTTTGAAGTCTTCTAAGACAGAGATAGGAGTAGCGTTAAATTCTTTTGGTCCATTATCACGGAATTTAGACATAATTGCTTTGATTTGTTCAGCACCGTCAACACCTGAAAGAGTCACTGAGATTGTCTTTTCTGCAAAGTAGCCGTATTCTTTGTAAATTTCATCGATACCATCAGCAAGTGTCAATCCACGAGAGCGATAGTAGGCGGCAAGTTCAGCAACGACAAGTACTGCTTGGATTGCATCTTTATCACGTACGAATGGTTTAATCAAGTAACCAAAGCTTTCTTCAAATCCCATCATGTAAGTATGATTGTGTTTTTCTTCAAATTCTTGGATTTTTTCAGCGATAAACTTGAATCCAGTCAAGACGTTAAACATCGTTACGCCATAGCTTTCAGCGATTTTTGTAACTAGGTTTGTAGATACGATAGACTTACAGATTGCTGCATCTGCAGGAAGAGTTCCTGCATTTTTGTGAGCTTCTAAGATATACTTAGCCATGATAGCACCGATTTGGTTTCCTGAAAGGTTTAGGTAGCTACCATCCTTTTGAAGCACTTCAACACCAACACGGTCAGCGTCAGGGTCAGTTGCGACAAGAACATCTGCACCTACTTTACGTCCAAGTTCTTCAGCAAGTGCAAAGGCTGATTGGTTTTCAGGGTTTGGTGATTTTACAGTTGAGAAGTCTGGATCAGGAACAGCTTGAGCTTCTACGACTTGAACAGAATCAAATCCAGCTTGAGCAAGAGCGCGGCGTGCCAACATTTCTCCAGTACCATGAAGAGGAGTGTAGACGATTTTCATATCTTTACCATATTCTTCAATGAGAGCAGGGTTGATGTTAACGTCTTTAACTTCTCTGAGGTATTCAACATCAACTTCTTCTCCAATCACTTGGATGAGACCAGATGCTTTTTCTGTTTCAATATCTGCAATTTCAATCGCAAAAGGATTTTCAATTGCACGAATATAAGTAGTCAAGGCATCTGCATCGTGTGGAGGCATTTGTCCACCATCTTCGCCATAAACTTTATAGCCGTTAAATGGTGCAGGGTTATGACTGGCTGTGACCATGATACCTGCGAAGCAGTTGAGATGACGAACAGCGAATGAAAGTTCTGGAGTAGGACGAAGACTTTCAAAAACGTAAGACTTAATACCGTGTTTTGCAAGCACAGCTGCTGATTCAAAGGCAAATTCAGGAGAGAAGTGACGGCTATCGTAGGCAATGGCTACACCACGTTCTTTTTCATTTCCACCTTTTGACTCGATTAAACGAGCCAAACCTTCCGTCGCTTGACGAACAACATAGATGTTAATACGATTGGTACCTGCGCCAATCAATCCGCGCATACCAGCTGTACCGAATTCAAGATTTGTGTAGAAAGCATCTTCTTTGGTTTTTTCATCCATGTTTTCCAAATCTTTACGAAGGTAATCTGGAAGTTGAGCAAAATCCAACCATTTTTGGTAGTTTTCTTGGTAAGCCATAAGAATTCTCCTTTTTTAATATAAATTTTAACCGTTTTCATTATAGCATTTTTTAATATTTTAGTAAAATGTTAGCATGGATTTAACAAGTGAAATCAGCTTTTAAAAATATATGAATTGCTATAATTATTTTGTGTTTTCTGTTATAGATGATAGATTCAAAACGATTTCCTTATTTTAGTTTTGCTGCTTTAGTATTGGTAGCTTGTGGAAATAGTAAAAAAGCAAGTGATACACAGTTTAGCTTTATTAGCCAAGGTATTGCACTTTATAAAGAAAAAGTTGAACTAATTCAAATTTATGAGTTAGACACGAAACAATTAATTTGGATAACTTAAATAAAGAGTTCGAGTTTTAAATATCGAGCTTTTTTTATTAAAATTGTTAAAAATAGAAAAAGATAGTAAAATAGGAATATGATTATTTTACAAGCTAACAAAATTGAGCGCTCTTTTGCTGGAGACGTTCTATTCGAAAATATCAATCTACAAGTTGATGAGAGAGATCGAATCGCCCTCGTTGGTAGAAATGGTGCTGGGAAGTCAACCTTATTGAAAATATTGGTAGGAGAAGAAGAACCAACTTCTGGTGAAATCAATAAGAAAAAAGATATTTCTCTATCTTATCTAGCACAGGATAGTCGCTTTGAGTCAGAAAATACTATTTATGACGAGATGTTGCATGTTTTTGACGACTTACGTTCTACAGAGAAACAGCTTCGCAAGATGGAGTTAGAGATGGGTGAGAAAACTGGTGCAGAACTCGATAAGCTCATGTCAGACTACGATCGTCTATCAGAAGAATTCCGTCAGGCTGGTGGTTTTACCTTTGAGGCGGATATTCGTGTCATTTTAAATGGATTTAAGTTTGATGAATCTATGTGGCAGATGAAAATCGCTGAACTTTCTGGTGGGCAAAATACACGTTTGGCACTGGCCAAAATGCTCCTTGAAAAGCCTAATCTCTTGATTTTAGACGAACCGACCAACCACTTGGATATTGAAACCATTGCCTGGCTTGAGAATTATCTTGTGAACTATAGCGGTGCCCTCATTATCGTCAGTCACGACCGTTATTTTCTCGATAAAGTAGCAACCATAACGCTCGACTTAACCAAACACTCTTTGGACAGATATGTAGGGAACTACTCCAGTTTTGTTGAGCAAAAAGAGCAGAAGCTAGTGACTGAAGCCAAAAACTATGAAAAGCAGCAGAAGGAAATAGCTGCTCTTGAAGATTTTGTCAATCGCAATCTTGTTCGAGCTTCGACAACAAAGCGGGCCCAATCACGGCGCAAACAACTAGAAAAGATGGAACGTTTGGACAAGCCTGAAGCTGGAACTAAATCTGCCAATATGACTTTTCACTCTGATAAAACATCTGGCAATATTGTGCTAACGGTTGAAAATGCTGCGATTGGCTATGATGGAGAAATATTGTCAGAGCCTATCAATCTTGACCTTCGTAAGATGAATGCAGTAGCGATTGTCGGTCCTAATGGTATTGGTAAGACTACCTTTATCAAGTCTATTGTGGACCAGATTCCCTTCATTAAGGGTGAGAAGCGTTTCGGTGCCAATGTTGAAGTTGGTTACTATGATCAAACTCAAAGTAAGTTAACACCAAGCAATACTGTTTTGGATGAACTTTGGAATGACTTTAGATTGACTCCAGAAGTAGAAATCCGTAATCGCCTAGGTGCATTTCTTTTCTCAGGCGATGATGTTAAGAAATCAGTTGGGATGCTTTCAGGTG
This sequence comes from Streptococcus sp. HMSC34B10, assembly GCF_001839505.1. Lineage (NCBI taxonomy): Bacteria > Bacillati > Bacillota > Bacilli > Lactobacillales > Streptococcaceae > Streptococcus > Streptococcus sp. HMSC34B10. Next base: position 589,395 of record NZ_KV841556.1, read on the forward strand.
GCGAAAAAGCTCGTCTGCTTTTGGCTAAATTGTCTATGGAAAACAACAACTTCCTGATTCTTGATGAGCCGACAAACCATTTGGATATTGATAGCAAGGAAGTTTTGGAAAATGCTCTGATTGACTTTGACGGAACTCTCCTCTTTGTCAGCCACGACCGTTATTTTATCAATCGTGTAGCAACTCAGGTATTAGAATTATCCGAAAATGGCTCAACCCTTTATCTGGGTGGTTATGACTATTATGTTGAAAAGAAGACGGAACTAGAAGCGACTCAGATGCAGGAAGTTTTGCTTACGAATCAAGAGAAGGAAACTTCTCCAGTTAATGATTACCAAGCCCAAAAAGAAAGTCAAAAAGAACTTCGGAAATTGATGCGTCAAATCGAAAACTTGGAAACCGAAATTGAAGAATTAGAAACTCAAAGCCAAGCCATCTCTGAACAAATGTTGGAGACAAACGATGCCGAAAAACTGATGGAATTACAGGTAGAACTGGACAAAATCAGTCACCGTCAGGAAGAAGCTATGCTTGAGTGGGAAGAATTATCGGAGCAGGTGTAAGATGGAAAATCTTGGAAAAGTTTTTCGTGAATTTCGAATCAGTAAAAATTACTCTCTAAAAGAAGCTGCAGGAGAGGCCTGCTCTACTTCCCAATTGTCTCGCTTTGAATTGGGGGAGTCGGATCTAGCTGCGTCACGCTTCTTTGAAATTTTGGATAATATCCACGTGACGGTTGAGAATTTTATAGATAAGGCTAGAAATTTTCACAATCATGAACATATTGCTATGATGGGGAAGATTATTCCTCTTTACTACTCAAACGATATTGCAGGTTTTCAAAAGATTCAAGAAGAACAGCTTGAAAAAGCTAAGTGTTCGACCAATCCTCTCTATTTTGAGCTAAACTGGATCTTGTTACAAGGTCTGATTTGTCAAAGAGATGCTAGTTACACTATGAAACAAAGCGATCTTAATAAGGTAGCGGATTATCATTTTAAAACAGAAGAGTGGACTATGTATGAGTTAATTCTCTTTGGAAATCTATATAGCTTTTATGATGTCGATTATGTCACTCGGCTAGGTAGAGAAGTGATGGAGCGTGAAGATTTCTACAAGGAGATTGGTCGCCACCGAAAGCTGGTCTTGATTCTGGCGCTGAATTGTTACCAGCATTGTTTAGAACATCGTTCTTTTGAAAATGCTAGCTATTTTGAGTCTTGTACAGAGAAAATTATTGGTAAAAATATTAATCTGTATGAGCGAAATATTTTACATTACCTCAAAGGTTTTGATTTGTACCAAAAAGGACAGTGTAAAGAAGGCTGTAGCCAGATGCAGGAAGCCATGCATATTTTTGACTTACTAGGTCTTCCGGAGCAAGTAGCTTACTATCAAGAACACTATGATAAGTTTGTAAAAGATTAATTTCCCAAATAAGGGAAAAATAAAGAAGCTCCTTTCAGTTTTGATACAATAGTTTCAAAATTTGAGAGGAGTTTTTGTATGAATCGATATGCAACACAATTGATTAGTCGTGGAGCCATTAACAAGATAGGAAATATGCTCTATGATTATGGGAATAGCGTCTGGTTGGCCTCAATGGGAACTATAGGACAGACAGTTCTAGGGATTTATCAGATTTCTGAACTCGTTACATCCATTCTAGTCAATCCCTTTGGTGGGGTAATTTCGGACCGTTTTTCTCGTCGTAAGATTTTAATGGCGACTGATTTAGTTTGTGGGATTCTCTGTATGGGAATTTCTTTTATCAGAAATGATAGCTGGATGATTGGAGCTTTAATTTTTGCTAACATTGTGCAAGCGATTGCTTTTGCCTTTTCTAGACCTGCAAATAAGGCCATTATCACAGAAGTGGTAGAAAAGGATGAACTAGTCCTCTACAATTCTCGTTTGGAGTTGGTCTTGCAGGTTGTCAGTGTGAGTTCTCCTGTGCTCTCTTTCATCGTTTTACAATTCGCCAGTCTCCATGTGACTCTCTTGCTAGACGCTTTGACTTTTTTCATAGCTTTTGCTCTAGTGGCTTTACTTCCAAAAGAAGAATCAAAGGTTCAAGAGCAGAAGAGTTTTACAGGGAAAGATATTTTTGTGGATATCAAAGATGGTCTACACTATATCTGGCATCAAAAAGAAATTTTCTTTCTCCTGTTAGTAGCTTCTAGTGTGAATTTCTTTTTTGCAGCTTTTGAATTTTTGCTCCCTTTTTCAAATAAACTTTATGGTGTAGACGGAGCCTATGCGACTATCTTAACCATGGGTGCAATTGGCTCAATCATCGGAGCACTCATAGCAAATAAATTTAAATCGAGTATGAATACACTTTTATTCTTACTGATTTTAACAGGAGTAGGAGTTTTCGTGATGGGCTTGCCACTGCCTAATTTTCTAACTTTTTCAGGAAACCTAGTCTGTGAACTCTTTATGACGATTTTTAATATTCACTTCTTCACGCAAGTACAGACTAAGGTTGACGGAGAATATCTAGGTAGGGTTCTCAGTACGATATATACATTAGCTATTGTATTTATGCCGGTTGCAAAAGGATTAATGACTTTTCTTCCAAGCGTTCAATTAGCTTCCTTCTTAATTATCGGACTTGGAGTAGTTCTACTTTCATTGATATCCATGTTCTATATTCAAAGACAAGATTAATACAGAAAAAAACAGCGAAGTCGCTGTTTTTTTGTTTAAAATTATCCACCCTGAGGGAATCGAACCCCCATCTCAAGAACCGGAATCTTACGTGATATCCATTACACTAAGGGTGGAAACTCTCATCATTATACCAAAAATAGGAGTTTTGCTCAAGACTAATATAGGACTAAATAAAAGTAAAAAAAGGATTTAGATATTTTCTAAATCCTTTTACATTTTTAGTTTTTTTCAAGAAGTGCTTTGATTTCTTGAAGAACTTCCAATTCAGTTGGACCAGCTGGAGCTTCTTCAGCTTCTTCTTTCTTACGAAGGTTTTGAGCTTTTTCAATACCTTTAAGCATGAAGAAAAGAACAGAACCAACAACTACAAAGTTGATGACAGCGCTCAAGAATTTACCATATGTAACACCATTCCATGCAAGTTCAGCGATGTTTTTAACTTTAGCAGCTTCTAGGGCTGGGTTCAATAAAAGTGGAGTGATGATATCATTAACAAATGAAGTAATGATAGCACCAAAAGCAGTGGCGATGATCACACCGACAGCAAGGTCTACGACGTTACCGCGGAGTAAGAAATTTTTAAGATCCTTTAACATAATCTTTTCCTTTCAAAATTTTACGAAATATATTATATCGTAAATTTTTAGGTAAAGCAAGAGAATTGTTTAATGATTAAAACAAATTTTTACGGTAGTTAGCATATTCATTTTTTTTGAATGTATCAGCTACGGTGCTTATCAATTCTGTATTTTTGAAATGATGAACCGCCTTGACAAATACGTTTATAATAGTGGTATAATAATTAAAGAAGCTGGTTTTATAAGGTTATTTAATTATGATAGATTATTTTTTGATTGGGATAAAATCGATGATGAAAAGCTCGGTTTTGGTTTTTGCTATTTACTTTATTTCCTTCCTTCTTTTACTGATTCTATGGCGTCGTTATGTCATTGTGAGTCAAAGTGGTGGAAACTTTTTTGCCCCGTTTCATATTGCTAAGGGAAGATTCTATATCCATAATGCTTATGTTTTTAGAAAGCGTATTATACCTCTCAATGATATTAAAAGGATTGAGGTCAAATTTATTCCGAGTGTTAAATTGAATGGAGCTAGATATTTTTTGTGTATCGAACAAAAGAGAGGAAAGTCTCTAGCATTTTTCTTTGGCAAATCTAAACAAAATGATTTACTTGTTAAGAGTTTAAAAAAGGAGACGAAAAAGTATCATATTAAAGTTATCATCAATTGGTAGGACTTTAGTCTAAGGATAGATTAAAATGGAAAAACTAGAAGCAATCAGAAACAATAATCATTTAAGAAACTTGCTATTGGCAGAGTGTGATATTTATTTTTATGATGAAATAAGAGAAGTGCAATTTTCTTATAACAATGAGGAATATTCTTTAGCTTGTCATTCATTTGCCCAGGATGGTAGCGGGGGAGAATATGTAATTCTTGAAGATGATAGTATCGGCTTTATAGGGAGTGAAGGCCAAGTTGGGAGAGTGGCAGAAAGCCTTGATGACCTGCTTACCTTCTTACTACATGCTGGTTCTATCTCTGATTTTTCCTGTCGTTTGCTCTACCAAAACAAGGATTTGTTGGCAAAATTTTGTCAAGGCTTTATCAAAAAAGTTCGTGATAACTATCGGTCAAAAGGAGAAGACTGGGATAAAGTAAGAGCGGGCATTGCTAAAAAGTTGAGGATTTATTTTAACCCTGATAAACTAGAGGAACTGGCAATGAATTTTTACAAAACAGCAACCAGAACTCCTTTATTTACTTGCACCTATTATCATGGAGACGAGGAATATAGTTGCGATTCAGTTTTGTCAGATATCATTGGTTTGTGGGTTTTAGAACTTGTGGGAATGACTCGAGAAGAAATTATGAACTATACTCGTACCGGAAACATTGATGAAAGAGTTTCTATTTAATTAAAGGATTGTGTCTATTTTAAGTATTTTGATTAGAAATTTACTACTGATTATAATTTTAAAGATATTTTTAATCAAAAATTTTCTCAAGTAATGATGAAAAAATAGGTAAAGATTTGGAGCCGATAGTAGTCAACCAAATTATCAATGAAAAAGAAATCCTAATAACAGATAATGCTTGTCTGAAGGGGAAAGAACAACGATTACCTCTCGAAAGATTTGATCTTGAATATGACCTTGTGTTTTAGCAAATTAATATTTCTTATATCAATAGATTTTAAAAAAGTTTTATGCTAAACTAAAATAGTAACAAGGATTTGTATGTTCTATGATGATTGCTTTCGACTTTCTATTAGAAAAAGTGACACTAGTAAGGAGTCTATTCATGATACGATATCTTAAACCGCTTCGTTGGTATCTTTTTTTTAATTTCCTTTTTGCTGGAATATCCAATGTTTGTACCGCCTTACTTCCATATTTTACGCAGGAATTAATTAGAGGAAATTATCAATTGGCTCTCTCTGGTTACTGCTTATCGGTTATGGGTTACCTTATTTGTAACTATATCCAGATGCAATTAGACTGGAAACAGGCAATCCTTTTTTCTACAAACCTGAAAAATGACTGGTTTCAGTCGCTATTAGGGCTGGCGCATCATGATTTCAAAAAGAAAACGGTGGCGGAGTATATTTCCTATCAGTCCAATGACTTAGATTCTCTAGAAAAGGATTACCTCCCACCATTGATGAGTTTTTTTAAGCAAATTCTGCGAATTTTGATTTACACTTTTATTATTAGTAAGACTATCAATCTTGTTGTTGCGCTTATTTTACTTATTTCTACAGTTATCAGTATTCAAATTCCTAAAATAGTTGGACAGATGACTGCAAGACGTCGGACAGTCTATTTAGAAAAGCAAGGTGATTACTATCGAACATTGGAAGATTTGTTTAGAGGTCACCATTTGGTTAACAAGCTGACGCTTCCTCATTTTATTGAGCAACAAAGAAGTTCTCTTAAGAATTTACAAGACAAGTATCTTAGCTATGGTTTAACTAAAATCAAGGGTATCTTGCTGACGGGAGTTTCCTTTGAGTTTATCAGTGCTGTTCTCTTTACTTATCTAGCTTATTCTTTATATCACCAGCAGATTGGTATTCCTGAGGTAGTGGCAAGCTTTGGCTATATTAACGCTTTTTCAGAACCAATTCAAGAAATTCTTTACGATTTGCAAATGCTAGAATCTGTAAAACCAGTTGTCAAAAGTTTTCGATTGATGATTGAACGTCCCTCCTCTCTTCAGGATCCCCAGCATTCTTTTGGTACGCTTACTTTGAAACAGATCTCTAAGCAACTGGGAGAATCAAACTTGACTGTTTCCTCTGCCACAATTCATAAGGGAGATAAGATTGCACTTATTGGTGATAATGGTTCTGGGAAAAGTAGTCTTCTGAATATTTTAAATGGAACAGACGAAGATTTTCAGGGAGAAATTTTACTTGACTCTCTTTCCTTAAATCAGCTTTGGGGGAAATTTGGTATGATTTTACAGCAGGAGCATACCTTTATTTCAAGCTATGAAAATAATGTGACCCTATTTAATACTTTTGAGGCGGAGTTTCAAGATGAGGAGTTGGAAAAAATAGCTCCCCAGTCTCTCTCAGGAGGTCAGCAACAACTCATGTACCTAAATCGTGAGAAAAATCGTAAGAGCCCATTGCTGATTATGGATGAACCCTTTTCTGCCTTAGATGCTAGTCAATTTGAGTTGGAATTAAAAAAAGTCCTAGACTTGCCGTGTGCAGTTATTGTGACTTTACACCGACAGCATGAAGCTCTAAAAGACTTTGACCAAGTATGGGAAATCAAAAATGGTGAACTCCTTGTTTTGAAAGACAAATAATACTTTTACTGAATTTTTTAAGAAGAGAATCAAAGTGATTCTCTTTTTTGATTTAAAAGATTACAATGCATTTATGTGAATGAGGTAAGTGAAAAAAACTAGAAAATAGGTTAAATATTTTAGATAGAAATTTGAAAGTTCTAGGTGATGATAATATCAAAAACTTGGAATTCCCTGATATGAAGGTGTTGCTAGGATTATTAGAAATAAATAAATAGTGCTTACCGATTCAAGAAAACGCTTCCCATAAATGTAGTTTTATGTTATAATATTCACAAATAAAAAGTTTTAGGAGTTTATATGGTTTCATCAGAATTTATTTCAAAAATTGAATTTGCTTGTAAAAAGAAAGAAAACCTTTATTCAAATAGTAAATTCAAGTATGCTATCCGTTCAATGTTTGCAGGTGCTTTCTTAACTTTTAGTACAGCAGCAGGAGCCGTTGGTGCAGATTTGATCAATAAGATTGCACCAGGTAGTGGACGCTTCCTTTTCCCCTTTGTTTTTGCTTGGGGACTAGCTTATATTGTCTTTTTAAATGCTGAATTGGTAACATCTAATATGATGTTCTTGACGGCTGGTAGCTTTTTGAAAAAAATTAGCTGGAGAAAGACCGTTGAAATTCTTTTGTATTGTACACTTTTTAACTTAATTGGTGCGCTTATCGCTGGTTGGGGATTTGCTCATTCAGCAGCTTACGCTAATCTAACACACGATAGCTTTATTTCTGGAGTAGTAGAAATGAAGTTGGCGCGTTCAAATGAACTGGTATTATTAGAGGGGATTATAGCCAATATCTTTGTAAATATCGCGATTCTTTCATTTGTTTTAGTGAAAGACGGTGGAGCTAAACTTTGGTTGGTTCTTTCAGCCATTTACATGTTTGTATTCTTAACAAACGAACACATTGCCGCAAACTTTGCTTCATTTGCGATTGTGAAGTTCAGTGTTGCTGCTGATTCAATCGCAAACTTCGGTATTGGAAATATTCTTCGTCACTGGGGTGTAACCTTTATTGGTAACTTTATCGGTGGTGGTCTACTGATGGGATTGCCTTATGCCTTCTTAAACAAGAACGAAGATACATACGTAGATTAAAAGTTGGATTGATTCCAACTTTTTCTTTTTGTTTTTCCATGCTATAATGAATGTAGTAATGTTAAATACAGAGGAAAATCATGAACGAAATTAAATGTCCAAATTGTGGGGAAGTTTTTACAGTTAATGAAAGCCAATATGCAGAGCTGATTTCTCAAGTTCGAACTGTAGAGTTTGATAAGGAATTGCATGAACGCATGAAGCAAGAGCTGGCCTTGGCTGAGCAAAAAGCCATGAATGAACAGCAGACAAAACTCGCTCAAAAAGACCAAGAAATTGCCCAGCTTCAAAGTCAAATCCAGAACTTTGATACCGAAAAAGAATTGGCCAAAAAGGAAGTAGAGCAAACCGCTAGCCAAAGTCTGATAGAGAAGGAAAAAGAAGTCCAAGCACTTGAGAATCAGCTGGCTACCTTACGTTTAGAACATGAGAATCAACTGCAAAAGACACTGTCTAATCTAGAGAAAGAAAGAGACCAGGTTAAAAACCAGCTTCTTTTACAAGAAAAAGAAAACGAGCTTTCGCTGACTTCAGTTAAACAAAACTATGAAGCCCAACTTAAGGCAGCAAATGAGCAAGTTGAGTTTTACAAGAATTTCAAGGCCCAACAATCAACCAAGGCAATTGGAGAAAGTTTGGAGCAGTATGCGGAAAGTGAGTTCAACAAGGTTCGTAGCTTTGCCTTCCCTAATGCCTATTTCGAAAAGGACAACAAGGTTTCTGCTCGTGGATCTAAAGGTGATTTTATCTTCCGTGACTTTGATGAAAATGGGCTAGAATTCATTTCCATCATGTTTGAGATGAAAAATGAAGCTGATGGGACAGAGAAAAAGCATAAGAATGCAGACTTCTACAAAGAGTTGGACAAGGATCGTCTTGAGAAGAACTGTGAGTATGCCGTATTAGTGACTATGCTTGAGGCTGATAATGACTACTTCAATACTGGAATTGTTGATGTCAGCCACGAGTATGAGAAGATGTATGTGGTCCGTCCTCAGTTCTTTATTCAGTTGATTGGTCTTTTGCGCAATGCAGCTCTTAACTCTCTTAAATACAAGCAGGAGTTAGCACTTATCCGAGAACAAAATATTGATATTACTCACTTTGAAGAAGACCTAGACGCCTTCAAGGTTGCCTTTGCTAAAAACTACAATTCAGCATCTGTCAATTTCGGCAAGGCTATTGACGAAATCGACAAGGCCATCAAACGCATGGAAGAAGTCAAGAAATTCTTGACCACATCAGAAAACCAACTCCGCCTCGCAAACAATAAGTTGGATGATGTATCAGTCAAAAAATTGACTCGGAAGAATCCGACCATGAAGGCTAAGTTTGATGCTTTGAAAGGAGAATAATCTTTGTATTCAGCTAAGAACGCTACCTTGTCTATAAATGGAAAGACTGTGGACTATGTAACATTTGGAACAGGAAATCAACCTCTCGTTATCATACCAGGCTTGGGGGATGGGTTGCAGACAGTTAAAGGTATGGCTATGCCTTTTTCAATCACATACCGTATACTTGCTGATCGTTACAAAATTTATGTTTTTTCTCGAATTAATGAGTTGAGGCAGGGTTATACGACACGGGATATGGCAGCAGATGTTGCAGAAGCAATGGAGGTATTGACTATTACCAGTGCCTATGTTATGGGGATTTCGCAAGGTGGAATGATTGCTCAATGGCTAGCTGCAGATTTTCCAGAAAGGGTTCAAAAGCTCATCCTAGCTGTTACAACAGCGAAGCCTAGTCAACTTGCTAGAGAAAGAATTGAGCATTGGCAAAAACTCAGTCAATCTGGAAATTTTAAGCATCTCATGCTGGATATTGCACAGCACTCCTACACGCAAAAGAGCTATCAAAAGTGGCGCTTGCTTTATAATGTTATGGGAATCTTTGGTCGTATTAAAGATAAACAACGTATTGATATTCAGTCTGTATCTTGTTTGAAACATGATAGTCTAGATTTTTTGGAAAAAATCAACTGTCCTACGTTAATCATTGGAGCAGAAAAAGATGATGTTCTTGGCGTAGATGGTTCGCTTGAATTGCATCAGCATATCAAAGATAGCCAGCTCACTATTTTGCCAGAGTGTGGGCATGCACTCTATGAACAGAATAAGGATTTCCAAAAAAGAGTTTTAGTATTTTTAGAAAGTTAATAAATGAACGGTATTATCAACTTAAAGAAAGAAGCAGGGATGACCTCGCATGATGCGGTTTTTAAATTGCGTAAGATTTTAGGGACTAAGAAGATTGGCCATGGTGGGACCTTGGATCCTGATGTGGTTGGCGTTTTACCTATTGCAGTTGGTAAAGCTACACGCATGGTAGAGTTTATGCAGGATGAGGGCAAGGTCTACGAGGGGGAAATCACTCTGGGATATTCTACAACGACCGAGGATGCTAGTGGAGAAGTTGCCGCAGAGACTCCTGTTTTGTCTCCACTGGATGACAAGCTTGTCGATGAAGCCATTGCTAGTCTGACTGGACCTATCATTCAGATACCACCTATGTATTCGGCTGTCAAGGTCAATGGTCGCAAGCTCTATGAGTATGCGCGTACTGGTCAGGAAGTCGAACGTCCAGAACGTCAGGTGACCATTTATAGTTTTGAAAGAACCAGTCCCATTTCCTACGAGGATAAACTTGCGCGTTTTACCTTCCGAGTAAAATGTAGCAAGGGAACCTATATCCGTACCTTATCGGTTGACTTGGGCGAGAAGCTTGGTTATGAAGCTCACATGTCCCATCTTACACGGACTAGTGCAGCTGGTTTACGGTTAGAAGATTCCTTGACTTTAGAAGAAATTTCCCAAAAAGTAGAGGCTGGAAAACTGGACTTTCTCCATCCACTCGAGATTGGGACAGGGGATTTAGTTAAGGTTTATCTTACTCCGGAACAGGCAGAGGAAGTCCGCTTTGGACGCTTTATTGAGTTAGAGTGTAGCGAGAAGGAAGTTGCCGCTTTCGAAGGTGAGAAGTTACTTGCTATTGTGGAGAAACGTGATCATCTCTACAAACCAAGAAAGGTTTTCTCTTAAAATTATACTGAATAAACGATTTTTATCTACTAGTTTAAAGATGAGATTGCTCATCTTTTTAAAATATTAGCCGATAAATAGTTTTAAAATTTTATATCTCAAAAAAACATTGAAAATACAGTGTTATTTGACAGTTTTGCTTACTTATGATAAGATTTAATTTAAGAAAAGCTAGAGAAAAATAGAGGATATTATGAGTATTGAAATGACTGTCAGTGAGATTGCTGAGGTCTTGGGGCTATCCCGACAAGCAATCAATAATCGTGTCAAGGAATTACCTGAAGAAGATATTACAAAAAACGACAAGGGTGTTACTGTTGTTACTCGCAGTGGATTGATCAAACTTGAAGAAATCTACAAAAAGACTATCTTTGAAGATGAACCGGTTAGTGATGAAGTTAAGCAACGAGAGCTCATGGAGATTCTTGTTGATGAAAAGAACGCTGAAATCATTCGTCTTTATGAGCAATTGAAAGCTAAAGATAAGCAACTGGCAGAAAAAGATGAACAGATGCGTGTAAAAGACCGCCAAATCGCTGAAAAAGATAAGCAATTGGATCAACAACAACAGTTAACTCTTCAAGCTATGAAGGATCAAGAAACACTTCAGTTGGAGTTGGATCAAGCTAAGCAAGAAGTTCAAGCATCGAAGAAAGGCTTCTTTGCTCGCTTATTTGGCAAATAAGAAAAAACTGCTTGGTTTCTGTGATTAGACCAGGTGGTTTCTTTTTACAAATCAATAAGGATTGATAAGATGGAAACAGTAAGAGATTATATCTCCTTTGACTTAGAATTCAACAAACACCAGGAAAAGACTCATTTGATTCAAGTATCAGCCGTTCATTTTAAAGACGGTGAAGAAGTAGGAGCGTTTGACTCTTATGTATACACTGATGTACCTTTGAAGAGTTTTATCAATGGTTTGACCGGTATTACTTCAGAGACTCTCAAGGATTCACCAAAGGTAGAAGAAGTACTTCAAAAATTTCAAGAGTTTATTGGAAATTTGCCACTTGTTGGCTACAATGCAGCAAAGAGTGATTTGCCGATTTTACAAGAATATGGATTGGACTATCGAGAACAATATTTAGTCGATCTCTATAATGAAGCACTGGAGAGACGTAGTTCTGATCTACATGGAATTGCTAATCTTAAATTACAAACTGTAGCTAGTTTTCTGGGATTTAAAGGGCAGTCTCATAATAGTTTAGAAGATGCCCGTATGACCGCCCAAGTTTATGAAGCTTTCTTAGAATCAGATGAGAGTAGACTATTACTCAATTCTCAGAGTAGTCTCAATTCTAACCCATTTGGTGCTTTAGATCTATCACAGCTTTTTGATTAGGAGATTTTATGAAACCTGAAAAACCAAAAAAATTGGGAATAAAGAAGATTTACCTAAATCTTGATAAGATCCTTTTTCTATTCTTTCTAATCTTTATGCTGGTTGATTATATTTGGCTGCCATTAAACTCAGTGATAGCTGGATTTTTACTAAGTCAGACTGGATATTTGTTTATTTCCTACAACAATATTTTTGCGATTATAAAACATGCGCCAATAGTCAGTCTTGGTTTCGTAATTTTAATTGCTATTAATCTGCTGGTCGCCTATTTTCAACTCAGTATTCTCTTTATAGGAGCTCGTCACCTTCTTTATCATGAAAAAAGAACCCTTCTAGAATATAGTCGAAAAGTCTTTCGTGAAAGTCTTGCTTTTATGAAAAAGTTGACTATTTCTAAGGCCTTGTTTATCTTTCTTTTTGTAGCTATGCTATTTCCATTTATTAGAAAGATATTTAAGATTTATTATTTCAATAAGATAGTAATTCCAGAGTTTATTCAACTATACTTAGAAGGTAAGTACTGGATGTGGTGGGTAGCAATTATTACTTTATCACTCTTATTCTTCTATATTTCTGTTCGATTGGTATTTACTTTACCAAAAATCTTTTATGATAAGATGACCGTGAAGGAAGCGGTTATCTATAGTTTGGATAAAACCAAAAATTTCTTTTGGTTTTATGCCTGGCATTTATTCTTAATTATTGTAAAAACCAATTTATTCTTCTATTTACCACTCATACCATTACTATTAACTCAATATTTAGTAGACGGTCTTACCCAGAGGGAGTCTCTAATTCTTGCGGTTTTAAACTTCGTTTTCATCAAGAACCTTAACTATATGGCGCTGACCTATTTTCTTGTGAAATTTACCTCTTTTTTAACAGGAGAAGAACTGGATATTATGCCAAGACGGGAGAAAGATCATATCATGAGATGGGGTGTGATGGTCTGTGCAAGTACCTTCTTTGCGATTGAAGGATATAATTATTTAGAAGCTCCTGTAATCAATCCTCCACTTGTGATTTCCCATCGTGGTGTATCCAATGGTAATGGTGTGCAAAATACCATCCAATCCCTAGAAAAGACTGCTCAGTTAAAACCAGATTTAGTCGAGATGGATATACAGGAAACAAAGGATGGTCAATTTGTCATGATGCATGATGCTAATCTTAAAGGGTTAGCAGGCATCAATAAAACACCACACGATTTAACATTAGAAGAATTAAAGCAGATCGACATTCATGAGCATGGTTATGAAACGAAGATCTCAAGTTTTGATGATTATCTGAATCGTGCAAATGAACTGCATCAGAAACTACTCATTGAAATTAAGACCAGCCACAAAGACAGCCCACAAATGATGGATCATTTTCTAGAAAAATATGGTGCAAAGATTAAAATCTATGGTCATCAGATGCAATCTTTGGATTACCATGTTATTGAAAAAGTAACCCAGTATGATAAGGAGATCCCAGTTTATTTCATTCTACCTTACAATTCGGTTTTTCCAAGAACAAATGCAACGGGTTATACTATGGAGTACTCTACATTGGATGAATATTTTGTAACCAAACTTTGGAATACCGATCAAAAACTCTATGTATGGACGATTAATGGTTCGGAGTCTTTCGATAAGTCTTTTCGTTTGGGTGTAAATGGGATGATAACTGATAATTTGGAAAAAATTAAAGGTGAACTCGAAAAAGCTCAGGAGGATCCTGAGTATACAGACTTGCTGTTAAAGAAAGCAACTGAATTCTTCACTTTCTAATCAAAAAAGAGGCTGTGAATCAGCCTCTTTTTATACGAGTTTAAAAAGGTAATTTTCCTGCAAAAGCGCCAAGTTTTTTCTTGGTTGTTTCATCAATTTGCTCAAGAGCAGCATTGAGGGCTTGAACCGTCATATCAGATAGGGTCTCGATATCTTCAGGATCTACGACTGCAGGATCAAAATCAATTTTTACGACTTTCTTGTCCCCTGTCAAAGTTGCAGTTACAAGATTTTGAGCAGAAGTTCCAACAAATTCAGTAGCAGCAAGTTCAGCTTGGCTTTGCTCCATTTGTTTTTGAAGTTTTTGAGCTTGACGCATCATGTTTTGCATATTCATCATGGCGGTAGTTAGCTTCCTTTTCTTTTATTTTCCCTATTATTTTAACAATTTTAACTAGAAAAGTCTATGTTAATTTTCTTTAGCAAATTTCTATTTAAGATTTATTTAAGGTTTCTATACTATCCTGAAGAACTCAATATTTACAGAAACATAGATAAGTAAGACTTCTGAGTCAAGTTCTCTAATCACAGATGTTTCGCGACGCCAGATTCTAGCGGGATGGAACTAGTATTTATTTCAAGATAGTACCAGATTATGATATAATAAAAAAGAATGAGTTTTTAGTACAAACCAAAGGAGAATCATTATGATTTACGCTGGAATTTTAGCAGGTGGAACCGGCACACGCATGGGAATTAGTAACTTACCCAAACAATTTCTTGAGTTGGGAGATCGCCCAATCTTAATCCATACAATTGAAAAGTTTGTCTTGGAACCAAGTTTTGAAAAAATAGTTGTAGGAGTTCATGGAGACTGGGTGACACATGCAGAAGATTTAGTCGAAAAATTTCTTCCACTTCATAAAGATCGTATCATCATCACAAAAGGTGGTGCAGACCGTAATTCTAGTATTGAAAAAATTATTGAAGCTATAGATGCATACCGTCCACTGACAGAAGAAGATATCGTAGTCACACATGATTCTGTTCGTCCTTTTATCACACTTCGCATGATACAAGATAATATTGCTCTAGCACAAAGTCACGATGCTGTTGATACAGTTGTTGAAGCGGTGGATACAATTGTTGAAAGCACAAATGGTCAGTTTATTACAGATATTCCAAATCGTGCTCATCTTTACCAAGGACAGACTCCACAAACATTCCGTTGTAAAGACTTTATTGATTTGTATGGTTCATTATCAGCAGAAGAAAAAGAAATTTTAACAGATGCATGTAAAATCTTTGTCATTAAGGGTAAAGATGTGGCCTTGGCTAAAGGTGAATACTCAAACCTTAAAATTACAACAGTTACAGACTTGAAGATTGCTAAAAGCATGATTGAGAAAGACTAGAGACATGATTAATCAAATTTATCAACTGACAAAACCAAAATTTATCAATATTAAATATCAGGAAGAAGAGATTGACCAAGAGAATCATATCCTCATTCGACCAAATTATATGGCGGTTTGTCATGCGGATCAACGCTATTACCAAGGAAAGCGTGATCCCAAAATATTATCTAAAAAGCTTCCAATGGCTATGATTCATGAGTCTTGTGGAACTGTTATTTCTGATCCAACAGGTACCTATAAGGTTGGTCAGAAGGTTGTTATGATTCCCAATCAACCACCTATGCAAAGTGACGAGGAGTTCTATGAAAACTACATGACAGGTACCTACTTCTTGTCAAGTGGTTATGATGGATTCATGCGTGAGTTTGTTTCTCTTCCAAAAGATCGTGTAGTAGCTTATAATGACATCGAAGATACGGTAGCTGCTATCACTGAATTTGTCAGTGTTGGTATGCATGCCATGAATCGTTTTTTGACAGTTTCTCATAGCAGAAGACAGAGAATAGCTGTCATTGGTGATGGTAGTCTAGCCTTTGTCATGGCGAATATTATAAATTATACCTTGCCTGAAGCTGAGATTATCGTCATTGGTCGTCACTGGGAAAAGTTGGAACTCTTCTCATTTGCTAAAGAGCTTTACATTACTGATAGCATCCCAGAGGATCTTAGTTTTGACCATGGATTTGAATGCTGTGGTGGTGATGGATGTGGACCTGCTATAAATGACTTAATTCGTTACATCAAACCCCAGGGAACTCTATTAATGATGGGTGTTAGTGAGTATAAGGTAAATATAAATACCCGTGATGCCCTCGAAAAAGGTTTGTTACTTGTAGGTTCTTCTCGTTCTGGGCGAATTGACTTTGAAAAGGCAATTCAAATGATGGAAGTCAAGAAATTTGCAAATCGTTTGAAGAATATCATTTATCTAGAGGAACCTGTAAGAGAAATTAAAGATATTCACCGAGTATTTGCAACTGACTTAAATACTGCTTTTAAAACAGTCTTTAAATGGGAAGTCTAATGGAGGATGATTATGAAGGAAATCGTTAAAGAAAAGATTGCATCTTTACTATCAACTGATGAGGATATTCTAAGTGTTGAGCAATTAGGTGGGATGACCAATCAAAACTATTTGGTTAAGACAACCTCAAACCAGTACATCGTTAAGTTTTTCGGTAAAGGTACAGATAAATTAATCGACCGTCAGAATGAAAAGTTCAATCTTGAATTGTTGAAGGATTTGAAATTAGATGTAGAAAATTATCTTTTTGATATCGAAGCAGGTATCAAGGTCAATCAATACATCGAAAATGCAGAGACACTTGATTCAACTACCATTAAAACTAAATTTGAGAAGATAGCTCCAATTTTACAAACGATTCATGCTTCGGGTAAAGAATTAAAAGGAGAGTTTGCTCCTTTTGAGGAAATTAAAAAATATGAATCATTGATTCAAGGGGAGATTTCTTATCCTAATTATGAAGCTGTCAGAAAGGCTGTATTTTCTCTGAAAGAAGAGCTTGAAGAAATTGGAATTGACAAGAAATCATGTCATATTGATTTGGTTCCAGAAAACTTTATTGAAGGTCCAGACGGACATCTTTATCTCATTGATTGGGAATATTCTTCTATGAATGATCCTATGTGGGATTTGGCAGCCCTGTTCCTCGAATCTGAATTTACAAGTGCAGAAGAAGAAGACTTTTTAAGTCATTACGAGAGTGACAAGACTTCAGTTTCAAGGGAGAAAATTCGTATTTACAAAATCTTGCAAGATATCATTTGGAGTCTTTGGACTATTTACAAAGAAGAAAATGGTGCAGATTTCGGAGATTACGGAATCTCTCGTTACAATAGAGCAGTAAAAGAATTAGAGTCTGAAGGAGATTTAAATGAAAACTAAAAATGGAGTTTCTTTTGGGCTACTATCAGGTGTGTTCTGGGGATTAGGATTAACTATTAGTGCTTATATCTTTTCAATATTCACGGATTTATCGCCCTTTGTAGTAGCAGCAGCGCACGATTTTCTGAGTATTTTTATCTTGCTAGGATATCTTCTATTTAAAGAAGGTAAAGTACGTTTTTCAATCTTTTTGAACATTCGAAATGTCAGTGTTATTGTCGGAGCACTTTTAGCGGGTCCTATTGGTATGCAGGCCAATCTCTACGCGGTCAAATATATAGGTAGTTCCTTAGCTTCGTCTGTTTCAGCTATTTATCCTGCAGTATCTGTCATTCTTGCTTTCTTTTTCTTAAAGCATAAGGTTTCTAAGAATACAGTATTTGGAATCTTATTAATCATTGCAGGGATTATTGCTCAGACTTACAAGGTTGAACAAGTCAATTCCTTCTATATCGGAATTCTTTGCGCCTTGATTTGTGCTTTTGCTTGGGGAAGTGAAAGTGTTCTGAGCTCCTTTGCTATGGAAAGTGACCTCAGCGAAATTGAAGCTCTCTTGATTCGTCAAGTTACATCCTTCTTGTCTTATCTTGTTATTGTGCTTTTCACGCATCACTCATTTGCAGAAGTGGCAAATGGCCAATTGTTTGGTCTATTAATTGTCTTTGCAGCATTTAATATGATTTCTTATCTTGCCTACTATATGGCTATCAATCGATTGCAACCAGCAAAAGCAACTGGTTTAAATGTCAGTTATGTAGTTTGGACTGTCCTGTTTGCAGCGATGTTCTTGGGGACACCTCTGACTGTCTTGACCATTATAACTTCATTTGTTGTAATGGCTGGTGTTTATATTATCATTAAAGAATAAAGGAGAAAACGCGTGAAAGCGATCATCTTAGCAGCGGGATTGGGAACTCGTTTACGTCCTATGACAGAAAATACTCCCAAAGCCTTGGTTAAAGTCAATCAAAAACCTTTGGTTGAATATCAAATTGAATATTTAAAAGAACGAGGAATTGATGACATTATCATTGTCGTAGGTTATTTGAAAGAACAGTTCGACTATCTCAAAGAGAAATACGGTGTGCGTTTAGTTTTCAACGATAAGTATGCGGATTACAATAACTTTTACTCTCTTTACTTGGTAAAAGAAGAGTTGGCTAACAGCTACGTTATTGATGCTGATAATTATCTCTTCAAAAATATGTTTCGCAATGATATCAAGCGTTCTACTTACTTCAGCGTATATCGTGAGGACTGTGACAATGAGTGGTTCCTAGTTTATGGTGATGACTTCAAAGTTCAAGATATCATCGTTGATAGCAAGAATGGACGTATCTTGAGTGGTGTGTCATTCTGGGATGCACCAACAGCTGAGAAAATTGTTGGGTTTATCGACAAAGCCTATGCAAGCGGCGAGTTTGTAGACCTCTACTGGGACAACATGGTCAAAGATAATATCAAAGAACTAGATGTTTATGTAGAAGAGTTGGAAGAAAACTCTATCTACGAAATTGACAGTGTTAAAGATTATCAAAAATTAGAGCAAATTCTCTCTTCACAAAAATAAACAACATTTATTAACTGATACCTGACCTATTTTTACTTGACTTTTTAGGGTTGATACAGTATACTAGTGAAAATTTAACCTTTAAGGGAAGTCCAGAGAGACTTACAAGGTGTCAGAGAAAAGAAGCTACAATGGAAACAAGTAAGCAAGTGCTTATTTGCTACTTTTGTGTAAATATCTTAACTGAAACCTTGCAATTGCAAGGTTTTTCTTTATCTGATCCCCTTAAAATTTAAGGAGGAAAAATTATGAATCCAAATTGTAAGAAGCGCATGGGAGCTATTCGCTTGGAAAACATGAAGATAGTGGCCCAAAAGGAAATCGCACCAGCAATCTTTGAGCTAGTTCTCGAAGGTGAAATGGTTGAAGCTATGAAAGCTGGCCAATTTCTTCATTTACGTGTACCTGATGACGCTCATCTTTTGCGTCGCCCAATTTCAATCTCATCTATTGATAAGGTTAAGAAACAATGCCACCTCATTTATCGCATCGAGGGTTCTGGTACAGCAATCTTTTCAAGCTTGAAAACAGGTGATAGCATTGATGTTATGGGCCCTCAAGGAAATGGCTTTGATTTGTCTGATTTAGACAAGCAGAACCGTGTTCTTATCGTTGGTGGAGGAATCGGTGTACCTCCTTTACTTGAAGTTGCTAAAGAACTGCATGAGCGTGGTGTAAAAATTACAACTGTTCTAGGCTTTGCTTCAAAAAATGCTGTTATTTTGGAAGATGAATTAGCTCAATATAGTCAAGTCTTTGTGACGACCGATGATGGCTCTTATGGAATCAGGGGAAATGTCTCAGTTGTGATTAACGAATTAGATAGTGAATTTGACGCTATTTACTCTTGTGGAGCACCTGGTATGATGAAATACATCAATCAAACCTTTTACGAACATCCCAGAGCTTATCTATCTTTAGAATCGCGTATGGCTTGTGGTATGGGAGCTTGTTATGCTTGTGTGCTTAAAGTGCCAGATAGTGAAACAGTTAGTCAACGTGTCTGTGAAGATGGGCCTGTATTTAAAACAGGAACAGTTGTTTTATAAGGAGAGTATCATGACTACAAATCGATTACAAGTTTCTCTACCAGGCCTAGAATTAAAGAACCCTATCATTCCTGCTTCAGGCTGTTTTGGTTTTGGTCAAGAGTATGCTAAATACTATGATTTAGACCTCTTAGGTTCCATCATGATAAAGGCTACTACGCTTGAGCCACGTTTTGGGAATCCTACTCCAAGAGTGGCAGAAACCCCTGCAGGTATGCTCAACGCTATTGGTCTACAAAATCCTGGTTTAGAGGTCGTTCTTTCTGAAAAGTTACCTTGGCTTGAAAGAGAGTATCCAAATCTTCCTATAATTGCAAATGTTGCTGGATTTTCAAAACAAGAATACGCAGCCGTTTCTCATGGAATTTCTAAGGCACCTAATGTAAAAGCTATTGAGCTCAACATTTCCTGTCCTAACGTAGATCATGGAAATCATGGACTTCTAATTGGACAGGACCCTGAGTTAGCTTATGATGTGGTAAAAGCTGCCGTAGGAGCATCCTCAGTTCCTGTCTATGTAAAATTAACGCCTAGTGTAACTGATATTGTGACCATCGCAAAAGCAGTAGAGGATGCAGGTGCTAGTGGTCTCACCATGATCAATACTCTTGTCGGAATGCGTTTTGACCTCAAAACTAGAAAGCCGATTATCGCAAATGGGACAGGAGGCATGTCTGGACCAGCAGTCTTTCCAGTAGCTCTCAAATTGATTCGTCAAGTAGCTCAATCAACCAATCTTCCTATTATCGGTATGGGAGGAGTTGATTCAGCAGAAGCTGCCTTGGAAATGTACTTAGCTGGAGCATCCGCAATTGGAGTCGGAACTGCAAACTTTACCAATCCTTACGCTTGCCCCGATATTATTGAAAATTTACCAAAAGTCATGGACAAATATAATATGGAAACTCTGGAACAATTGAGAAAAGAGGTTAAAAGTAGTTTATAATCTTTTTAAATCCGTATTATTTTGAATGCCTTCTTATTTTTGATATAATATGACTATGATTGTAACAATACCTATTAAAACAGAAAAAGACATTGCAACTCCAGAACCAACTGTCCTTGTTTTGGGATATTTTGACGGTATTCATTTAGGTCATCAAAAATTATTTAGTATTGCAGGAAAAATTGCTGAAGAGAAGAGACTAAGCGTTGCTTTAATCACTTTTCATGAATCTCCAAAGTTGACATTAAAACCCTATTCTCCAGAAAATTTACTACATATTCTAAATCCAGATGAACGGGAACGTAAGTTTAAAAGAGCTGGAGTTGAAAATCTCTACTTGATAGATTTCTCAAGTCGTGTAGCAAATATGACAGCACATGAGTTTGTAAATACTTTTGTTAAAGAAGTCAAAGCAGATACCATTGTGGTGGGATTTGACTATAGCTTAGGTTCTGATCGAAAATCGGCTGAAGATCTAAAAGAAATTTTTGATGGAGAAGTGGTTGTAGTACCACCTGTAGAAGATGAAAAAGGAAAGATTAGCTCTACTCGTATTCGTCAGGCAATCCTAGAAGGTGATGTCAAAGAAGCAGGTCGATTGCTTGGAAGCCCACTTCCAACAAGAGGAATTGTCGTGCATGGAAATGCTCGCGGTCGAACAATTGGATATCCAACTGCCAATCTAGTACTTTTGGATAGGACCTATATGCCAGCAGATGGTGTCTATACTGTTGATATCGAAATTAAGAGAAAATTCTATCGCGGGATGGCCAGTGTCGGTAAGAACGTAACCTTTGATGGAGAAGAAGAACGTTTTGAAGTGAATATTTTTGATTTTGATGAAGACATTTATGGAGAATGTGTTACTGTCTATTGGTTAGATCGTATCCGAGATATGGTGAAATTTGACAGTGTTGAAAAACTGGTAAAACAGCTTGAAGAAGATAAAAAAGTTGCACAAAAATAATCAAAAGTTCGGATGTGAATTCGAACTTTTTGTTTTATTTAGGTAGATAATAAGTAAAAAATTTAAGGGAAAATACATTTTTAACTTGA
Source organism: Streptococcus sp. HMSC34B10 (assembly GCF_001839505.1). Taxonomy (NCBI): domain Bacteria; kingdom Bacillati; phylum Bacillota; class Bacilli; order Lactobacillales; family Streptococcaceae; genus Streptococcus; species Streptococcus sp. HMSC34B10. The sequence goes on from NZ_KV841556.1 coordinate 611,055, forward strand.
CATCCTAAATTTTAAACGATAGAATGTTTACTAGTTAATTAAATGGTTAAGTACCGGTTAAGGAGTTGTGATGAAAAATAGAAACATCCTTTGGTTTATGATTGGTTTGTTTGTTCTAGTATTAGGTGCTTGCGGACAAAAGACCAGTCAAGATAGTAAGGAAGCTAAGGGAATGAAAATAGTAACCAGCTTTTATCCTATTTATGCTATGGTCAAAGAAATTTCTGGTGACCTAAATGATGTTCGGATGATTCAGTCTAGTTCTGGTATCCATTCCTTTGAACCTTCTGCAAATGATATTGCAGCCATCTATGATGCCGATGTTTTTGTCTATCATTCTCATACACTAGAGTCATGGGCAGGAAGTTTAGATCCAAGTCTACAAAAGTCCAAGGTTAAGGTTCTAGAAGCATCTGAGGGTATGACCTTGGATAGAGTATCTGGCTTAGAAGATATAGAAGTAGGAAAAGGTGTGGATGAGAAAAGTCTTTATGATCCCCATACTTGGTTAGACCCTGAAAAGGTAGCTGAAGAAGCACAAATTATTGCTGATAAATTATCGGAATTAGATAGTGAGAATAAAGAAATATATCAGTCGAATGCGAAGAAGTTTATTGATCAAGCTCATGAGTTAACAAATAAATATAAACCTATCTTCGATAAAGTGGAGCAAAGAACGTTTGTGACACAACACACTGCTTTTTCTTATTTAGCAAAGAGATTTGACTTGAATCAACTTGGTATTGCTGGTATTTCTCCTGATCAAGAACCAAGCCCAAAACAACTGACTGAAATCCAAGAATTTGTTAAGACCTATAAAGTTAAAACTATTTTTACAGAGAGCAATGCTTCGTCTAAAGTAGCTGAAACGCTTATCAAGTCAACAGGTGTGAGTCTTAAAACTCTCAATCCTTTAGAGGCAGACCCACAAAATGATAAGTCTTATTTAGATAATTTAGAAGAGGATATTGCAATACTAGCAGAAGAATTGAAATGAGGAAATTATGAATAAAACAAAGAAATACTTAGCTGGATCAGCAGTAGTTATTGCGCTTAGTGTTTGTGCTTATGTTTTAAATCAGCACCAAGAAGCAGAGAAGAAGGAAGATAATCGTGTATCTTATGTTGATGGGAAAAAGAATGAGTCTAAAAAGAACGAAAATTTGACTCCTGATCAAGTTAGCAAAAAGGAAGGCATTGAGGCCGAACAAATTGTTGTGAAAATTACTGATCAGGGATATGTGACTTCACACGGCGACCATTTCCATTACTATAATGGTAAGGTGCCTTATGATGCTATCTTTAGTGAAGAACTGGTTATGAAAGATCCAAACTATCAGCTGAAGGATGAAGATATTGTCAATGAGATTAAAGATGGCTACATTATCAAGGTGAATGGAAAATACTATATCTACTTGAAGGATGCAAATCATGCTGATAATGTCCGTACGAAAGAGCAAATCGAGCAGCAAAAACAAGAACACACATCAGATAGTAGCAGTGCTAGTAAAGAGGTGCTTGCTGCTAGAGAACAAGGCCGATATACAACGGATGATGGTTATGTCTTTAATCCTGCGGATATTCTAGAGGATACTGGTGATGCTTATATCGTTCCCCACGGTGGCCACTATCATTACATTCCAAAGAGTGCTCTATCTTCAAGTGAATTAGCAGCAGCTCAAGCCTATCTGGCTGGTAGAGGAAGTCAACCAAGTTTGACAGACTACAAACCAAATCCTAGTGTTACACCAAGTTCTCAACCAGAGAGTCCAACTGCAACTAATCCAGTAGAAAAAGAAGATGATCTTCAAAGTCTTCTTGATAAGTTATACGCTTTGCCAGTTAGTCAACGCTATAAAGAATCTGATGGTTTGGTATTTGATCCAGCTAAAATTAGCAGTCGTACACCATCAGGAGTTGCTATACCTCACGGTAATCACTATCATTTTATTCCTTATAGCAGTTTATCTCCTTTGGAGCAGAAAATTGCACGGATGTTACCACTGGGAGGAACGATAGGGTCTTTAAATCATTTAGAAAAAGAAAATAAACCTGAAAATCATAATTCTCATGTTTCTAACAATAATAAGGAACATGAAGACCATGACCATGGATTTGCAGTAGACCGTGTGATAAGTGAAGATGGTGTAGGATTTGTTGTTACCCATGGAGATCACAATCATTACTTCTTTAAAAAAGATTTATCCCCTGATCAAATCAAGGCCGCACAAGATCACTTGTACGGAAATAAACATTCAGAAACTAGTGCAGATAACCACAGTAGTCATAAACCAGAAGAACACCATCATGATAACCATGGAAACCATCACGAGGAAGAGCACGATCATGGCTTTGCAGTTGATCGAGTGATAAGTGAAGATGAAAAAGGATTTGTCGTTTCTCATGGAGATCACAATCATTACTTCTTTAAAAAAGATTTATCTCCTGATCAAATTAAGGCTGCTCAAGAGCATTTGCATGGGCACCATCAGGCAGAATCTGTTAAACCTATTGCCAAGACTGTAGAAAGTTTCTCTCGAGATGCTAGTGATGAAGAAAAGATAGCTTATATCTCTAAAACCTATGGTGTTCCACTTGAAACAATTCGTATTTCAAATGGATTCTTTGTATTTGGTAATCCAGACCAAGCTTATGACCCAACTCACATTCACCCTTATGCAGTTCGAAAGGAACACGTTCGTATTCCTCTCCAAACAGGCGAAGCAGAACTTGATTTTCTAAATGAACTCTATACAACTGCTTTACGTGACGGTGTTTCTCCGTATAGTTTGCAGGTGGAAAATGGTAGTTTTGTTATCCCTCACGGTGACCACAACCATTATATCAAGGTACAAACCAAAGGTTATGAAGTAGCTTTAAAACATAAGCTTCCTGCCTTACAATCCAACTACCAACCAGGAGCCTTTGATGAAGCTACTGTTCAAAATAAGGTTGATCAACTTCTAGCAGAAAGTCGTGAAATTTACAAGGATAAACCAATTGTACAAAGACAAATTGAGCTTGCCTTGGGTCAATTCTCTGAAAATATGAAGAAGCTCTCAACCAACTCAACAGCTGGTTATCTGGCTGCTTTAGATCTCTTTGACAAGCAGTATATCCAAGTTGACTCTAGTGTCAAACCAACTGAAATCAGTCCTTTAGACAAGAAATATCAAGCTTTAGTAGATAAGATTAATACCTTGGATACGGATGCTTATGGACTTCCTAAAAAGGATTTATTGACTCAGCTTCAAGAAAATAAACTTGCCCAAGATGAAGCAGGTTTAGATGCAGTTGAAGCTAAGTTACAAGCTTTGCAAGATTTTAATGACCGTACTGGAGTTACAACAGTCGAGTACATTAAGTATTTCTATCAACATTTATCTGATAATCACTTAAATGACACTCTTAGAAATAAAGTTGCGAACTTAACTTGGACACTTTATCAATCACAATCCTTCCTTAAGGCGACTGACTTGAACAAACTCTTCCCGGAAATCTACCAAACAAAACTGGAAGTAGAAGAAGCACTGAAAAATGAGCCGGTTGCAAGCAAGGCTTCTGAAACAATCTTAGATACAGAAAAAGTGGATGGCCATAGTGCTAAAACTGCAGTCTATGAGTTCTTGAAAGGTTTGTATGATGATATTAAACCTGAGGAACAAAGTAATCATGTCTTAAAAGGGCAAGTAGAAGAGTTACTAACAAAAGCTGAAGAATTAGTGAATCAAGTCAATGAGGAAGGGGTTAAAGCTTCACTCTCTGACGAAGTGAAAAATCTGAAGGCTGCTTTGGAGAAAGAAGACGCAGACCTTGATGAATTAAATACACAGGTCCAAGATCTTTTGAAACGTATTTCACTAACAATCCAAAATGAACGTGATAATTCGAAACAAGACCCAGAGGTTTTAGTTCTTTACCAAAAACTCTATAACGGAGTCATTGCTCTCCATAGCTATTTGGAGATGAATAATGGTTCAGATGCTGACTTTGAAAAAGTAGATGCTCTGTTTGATAAACTAGCAGCAGCAAGTAAGGATAAGCAGGCTCTTCTAGCAGTTGCCCAAGAAATAGTCTTGTTAAATCAAGAGCTTAGATCTAAAGTAACGCCAAGTCAAGAAACACCTGTTGAAGCAAAACAAGAAACACCAGGTCAAGCAAGTACTGATGAGCAAGTAGAAGCTAGCTCAGTACAGACAACAACAGAAAATACTTCTGAAACAACAACTGAACTGAATCCTGAATCAACAGAAAAAGTCGCAGAATAAAAAAAGACGAGGTAGCTAAGCTACTTCGTCTTTTTTTTAGTCTTTATAAGCTACAATTCCAATAATTGTATCAACTGCACGCTCCATGGTTTGAAGGCTAACGTATTCAAAACGGCCATGCATGTTTTCACCACCAGCGAAGATATTCGGAGTTGGAATTCCCATAAACGAAATCTTAGAACCATCTGTACCACCACGAATTGGTTCGATAATTGGTGTAATATCAAGACTTTCCATAACCGCTTTGGCAATGGTTACTGGAGTCATATCCTTTTCGATGACTTCTTTCATGTTGTAGTACTGGTCAGTCAATGTTAAAGTGACACGATCACTACCAAGTTCTTGGTTCATCTTATCAGCGATAGCTTGCATAGCAGCTTTACGCGCTTCAAAGTTTTCTTTTTCGAAATCACGAATGATATAGCTAGCACGCGCTTCCTCAACACTACCAGATACATCCATGAGGTGGTAGAAACCTTGATAGCCCTCAGTCAATTCTGGGCGGTCACCAGCTGGGAGTTGATTGTGGAAGTCAATCGCTAATTGAAGGGCGTTAACCATTTGTCCTTTAGCTGTTCCTGGGTGAACATTACGACCTTGGAAGTGAAGCTCGGCACCTGCCGCAGAGAAGGTTTCGTATTGCAATTCTCCAAGAGGTCCACCGTCAACTGTATAAGCAAAGTCGACATCGAAATCTTCTGCATCAAATTTATTGGCGCCAACACCGATTTCTTCATCAGGTCCAAAGCCGACACGAATTTCGCAGTGTTTAAGCTCAGGATGAGCAGTTAAGTATTCAATAGCTGTCATAATCTCAGCGATACCAGATTTGTCATCAGCACCGAGAAGGGTAGTTCCATCTGTAGTAATTAAAGTTTGGCCATGATATTTCTCTAAGCTCTTAAAATCCGCTGGATCTAGCTTGAAACCAGAATTACCTAGTTCGATAAGGCCACCGTCGTAGTTTTCAACTACTTGTGGATTGACACCTTCAGCATTAAAATCAGCCGTATCCATGTGGGAGATAAAACCAATCTTGCGAGTTAAACTTGGATCGTTAGCTGGAAGTGTACCGATAGCAAAACCGTTTGGCAAATAATAGACATTTTGCAAACCGACACGTTTCATTTCTGGGATGAGGATATTAGTGGCAAAGTCTACTTGACTTTGAGTGCTTGGTGTAGTAGTTGAGTGTTCGTCAGAACGTGTATTGACTTTGACATAAGTCAAAAAACGCTCCAACAATGTTGGATATTTCATCGTAACTCCTTTTTTCCTTCTTTTAAAACCATTGTATCATAGAAAGAAGAGAAAAACAAAAGTCAAAAGGGAGATAAAATCCTTATGTTAGCGTTTACTTATGATTTCTTTAGTGATACAATAAAAAAGATAAAAATATCACAAGGATGCAGAGATGAAAAAAGCAATTTTAATGATGACATTTGGTTCACCAGAAGAGATTACCTTTGAAGGAGTAGCCGACTTTTTTACCAACATTCGTCGAGGAGTTCGACCTCAAGACCACGAGATTCAAACCCTTTATGATAATTATGTTCGAATTGGAGGAACTCCACTTCAAAAAATTACTCGTGAAGAAGTTGCCTTGGTAGAAGCTAGGTTAGGAAATGAATATAGTGTCTATTTTGCCAATAAATTTTCAACCCCTTTTATTCCAGATGTAATTCGGCAAATGGAAGCAGATGGAATTGAAAAGTGTATTTGCTTGATTTTGGAGCCACACTATTCCTTTTACTCTGTCATGGGGTATGAAAAGTTTCTGGAAAGCAAACAAATTCAGTTTTTAGTTATTAAGGACTGGTATAAAGAAGAAGCACTATTAAACTATTGGACAGCTGAAATTGATAAAATTTTAAAAGAAAAGGTGAAACAGGATAGCTTTAAAGTCATCTTTTCTGCCCACAGTGTACCTATTTTTGCCTTGGATTTTGGTGATCCCTATATCGACCAGATTTTCGAAAATAGCAAGTTAATTGCTGAGAAATTAGGCTTGAAACCAGAGCAATATACCAACACTTGGCAGAGCGAAAGTGATATTGGTATTCCTTGGATTAAACCAGATGTATTGGAGTATCTTAGAGAACAGGAAGAACATCCAGAGCATTATATTTTTGTGCCTATTAGTTTTATCAGTGAGCATATTGAAGTCTTGTTTGACAACGATGTGGAATGTCATGACTTGTGTCAGGAATTGGAGGTGAACTATCATCGTCCACCAATGCCAAATACAGATTCTCGTTTGATTGATGCCTTGGTCAATATTATCCGAGCTAATGAACATAAAGAATTTAGAGAATTCCTCCCAGAAGAAGAAACCTTTGATGAATTAGTCCCTTCGGAGGAAACTAAGAATATTTTAGATGAATCACAAGACTTACAAATGCCAGAATTTGTTAAAAAATTAATTGAGAAAAAAGGTCGTGAAAATGTCAAGATGCCTTATTTAATCAAAAAAATGCTTGAAAAAGCTGGCAAATTACCTAAAGACTAAGTGAAAATAGAAAAGAACTGGTAATACTCTTCGAAAATCTCTTCAAACTGCGTCAACGTCGCCTTGGCGTACTCAAGTACAGCCTGCGGCTAGTTTCCTAGTTTGCTCTTTGATTTTCATTGAGTATAAGGTTTGTTTCAGATTTCTGCTAAGGCAGGATATAACTTAGAAGGTGAAAGAAAAGGCGGTGGGACAGAAATCGATAGACAAAGTCTTGATTTCGTAGTCTCAGCCCCGCGAGGATGATTAGGAGCTTTTTGGAGTCTAAAAGACGAACAAAAAGTTCAATCAGCTACCGCGTCAAATTATGATTGATAATAAAAAGTGAGGTCGGGATCTTTTTGTCCCAACCTCTTTTTAGGTGACTAGCATTTTTTGACCTAGTTTTTATGTTATTTACCTAAACAGAATTGACTAAACAATTGAGTAATAAGCTCATCTGGCGCTGCATCACCAGTAATTTCCCCAAGAATTTCCCAAGTGCGGGTCAAATCAACTTGAAGCAGATCAACTGGCATACCTAATTCAAGACCTTCGTTAACTGCTTGTAAGCTTTCGACTGCTTTCTCAATCAAAGAAATGTGGCGAGCATTGGACAAGTAAGTAGCATCTTGTTCGACCAATCCAGCATTTTCAAAGAAGAGATTGTTGATGCGCTCTTCAATCTTATCAATGTTTTGATTTTTGAGGACTGAAATACGGATGACATCATCTGGAAGCTCAGCAGTTTCAATCGCTTCGGGGAGATCAGTTTTGTTTAGTAGGATGATACGGTTGGTATCTTGACTGATTTCAAGAAGTTGTCGGTCTTGAGTGGTTAGTGGTTCGCTAGCGTTTAGGACTAGTAGAACTAAGTCAGCTTCCTTGAGGGCTTTTTTGGAGCGTTCAACCCCGATTTGTTCCACGACATCATCTGTTTCACGAATACCAGCAGTATCAATCAATTTAAGTGGCACACCGTTGATATTGACGTATTCTTCAATGACATCTCGGGTAGTTCCCGCAATATCAGTGACAATGGCTTTATCTTCGCGCAGGAGGCTGTTGAGTAGACTCGATTTTCCAACGTTGGGACGACCAATGATAGCCGTTGAAATTCCCTCGCGGAGGATTTTCCCACGACGGGCTGTTTTTAAGAGATTGGTTAGTAATTGTTCAAATTCCAAAGTTTTTTCACGGACAACGGCAGTAGTAGCTTCCTCAACATCATCGTATTCAGGGTAGTCGATATTAACCTCAACCTGAGCCAGCGTATTGAGTATCTCCTGGCGCGTATTGTTAATGAGGTCTGATAGAGAGCCATCCAACTGTTTAACCGCGATATTCATGGCCTTATCAGTCTTGGCCCGAATAATATCCATAACAGCCTCGGCCTGAGTCAAGTCTACACGACCATTGAGGAAGGCACGCTTGGTAAACTCACCAGGTTCTGCCAATCGTGCTCCTTCACGGATAGCTAATTGCAAGATTTCATTTGTTACGGCAATCCCACCGTGAGTATTAATCTCGATAATATCCTCACGAGTGAAGGTCTTTGGAGACTTCATAGCCCCAACCATGACCTCGTCCATGACCTTGCCTGTCTGAGGGTCAATGATGTGGCCGTAGTTAAGAGTATGGCTAGCAACCTTACTCAAATCCTTACCTTTAAAAATTTTCTGAGCAATCGCAAAGCTATCCGTTCCGCTTAGGCGAACAATCCCAATCGCCCCTTCACCAAGCGGAGTTGAGATTGCTGCGATGGTATCAAATTCACGTGTAATCATTTCATTTCCTTTTACAATTTATATACAAATATCACTTAAAATTGTAACAAAATATGGCGTTTTATTCAACGAATGCCACTTATAAAGAAAAGCCTAAGCAGATTGCTTAAGCTTTACTTAGTGCGCATTTCACCTTGTGGGAAATAAGTTCCTTCAGGCATATCGTTAATAATAACGTGAACAGCTGACTGAGGAGCACCAGTGTTGCGAACAACAGCTTCTGTTACTTCTTTAGCAAGGGCTTTCTTTTGTTCCAAAGTGCGTCCTTCAAATAGGTCAATTCGTACAAATGGCATAGGGCCACCTCCTAAATATGTTATAGAACTATTTTATCACATTTTGGAATACAAAGGTCAGCAAAATTATGGTAAAATGATAATGAAACACATTTTAGAGAGAACAGAAGGAAAATGGCACAATTATATTATAAATATGGGACCATGAACTCAGGGAAAACCATTGAGATCTTGAAGGTGGCCCATAATTATGAAGAGCAAGGCAAGCGTGTGGTGATTATGACCTCGGCAATTGATACTAGAGATGGAGTAGGAGTAGTTTCTAGCCGAATCGGTATGAAGCGAGAAGCCGTTGCAATTGAAGAAGAAACAGATATCTTTGGTTTTATTCAGAACCAACCCATCAAACCTTACTGTGTCTTAATCGATGAAGCTCAGTTTTTGAAACGCCATCATGTCTATGATCTGGCAAGAGTCGTTGATGAACTGGATGTGCCGGTGATGGCTTTTGGCCTTAAAAATGATTTTCGAAATGAACTCTTTGAGGGGTCTAAACACCTCCTCTTGTTGGCAGACAAGATTGAGGAGATTAAGACCATCTGCCAATACTGTTCCCGCAAGGCGACCATGGTCTTGCGTACCCAAGCGGGCAAACCTGTCTACGATGGAGAACAGATCCAGATCGGTGGACATGAGACCTATATCTCGGTTTGCCGCAAGCATTATTTTAATCCGGACATACCAACTGAAAGCGTCTAGAACGTTTTAGAGAGAATAGAAATGTCTATTTGTTTAAAAGATATTACAATAGAGAATTATTTTGACGTTTTAAATCTAGAAGTTCATCCAAACCAAAGGAATTTTATTGCATCCAATTCCGTTAGTTTAGCTGAAGCCTATGTATATGATAAAAATGGTGATTTTATAGCTCCCTTAGCAGTTTATGATAAGGAAGTATTAGTTGGTTTTGTTATGATTGCCTATGACCAGAAAATTGGAATCAGCAAGGGAAATTACTTGTTATTTCGTTTTATGATCGATCAACGATTTCAAGGTTTAGGCTATTTTAAACCGACTATGGATGCAGTCATTGACTTTGTTCGAACAGAGCCAGCTGGAAAAGCAACAAGTCTTTGGTTATCTTATGAACCGGAAAATAATCAAGCGAGATCTTGCTATCTCCATTATGGATTTAAAGAAACTGGCCAAGTCATAGAAGACGAAATTGTAGCAATCTATGATCTAACAACCAAGAATTAAGGAGCAAATATGAATATCTATGATCAACTACAAGCTGTAGAAGACCGATACGAAGAGTTAGGGGAATTACTGAGTGACCCGGATGTGGTCTCTGATACCAAACGCTTTATGGAGCTTTCAAAAGAAGAGGCTTCCACTCGCGACACGGTGACAGCCTACCGAGAGTACAAGCAAGTCCTTCAAAATATCGTCGATGCTGAAGAAATGATCAAGGAAGCAGGCGGCGATGCGGATTTGGAAGAAATGGCCAAGCAAGAGTTAAAAGATGCCAAGGCTGAAAAAGAAGAGTACGAAGAAAAATTGAAGATCTTACTTCTTCCAAAAGATCCAAACGATGACAAGAACATTATCTTGGAAATCCGTGGGGCAGCAGGAGGAGACGAAGCCCAATTGTTTGCTGGTGACCTCTTGCAGATGTACCAAAAATACGCGGAAAGCCAAGGTTGGCGCTTTGAGGTCATGGAAGCCTCTTACAATGGCGTTGGCGGGATCAAAGAAGTAGTGGCCATGGTTTCTGGTCAATCGGTCTACTCGAAACTCAAGTATGAATCTGGTGCCCACCGGGTACAACGCGTTCCTGTGACGGAAAGCCAAGGTCGTGTCCATACCTCTACAGCAACCGTTCTGGTCATGCCAGAAATTGAAGAAGTTGAGTATGACATTGATCCAAAAGACCTTCGGATTGATATCTACCACGCATCTGGTGCGGGTGGACAAAACGTCAACAAGGTTGCAACAGCCGTTCGTATCGTCCACTTGCCTACCAACATCAAGGTAGAGATGCAGGAAGAACGGACGCAACAAAAGAACCGTGATAAGGCCATGAAGATTATCCGTGCGCGTGTGGCTGACCACTTTGCTCAAATTGCTCAAGACGAGCAAGATGCGGAGCGTAAGTCTACAATCGGTACGGGTGACCGTTCAGAGCGTATTCGTACCTATAACTTCCCACAAAACCGTGTGACAGACCACAGGATTGGCTTGACTCTTCAAAAACTTGATACGATTTTGTCTGGTAAATTGGACGAAGTAGTGGATGCCTTGGTTCTCTATGACCAAACACAAAAATTAGAAGAATTAAACAAGTAATGAAATTAGCTCAAATTTTTAAAGATTTTGAGGAACAATTAATCACACAAGGAGAGGAAGCTGAAAGCCTCTCTTTTGTCTATCGGAGCCTCAAAAATCTCTCTTTTACCGACTTTATTTTTGCTGTTCAGAAGGAAATCACTCCAGAGGAGAAAGAGTTTGTAGAAAGTATCTACAAACAACTGGTAGCACATGTACCTGCCCAGTACATCATCGGCCTCGCTGAATTCTATGGGATGGAGCTAAAGGTGGATGAGCGAGTCTTGATTCCACGTCCTGAAACAGAGGAGCTGGTAGAACTTATCCTCACTGAAAATCTTAAGCCCAATCTGTCAGTTTTGGATATTGGGACAGGAAGCGGGGCTATAGCCCTTGCTTTAGCGAAAAACCGTCTAGATTGGTGTGTTACAGCAAGCGATATTTCTCCAGATGCACTGAACTTAGCAAGCGAAAATGCGTCTTTGCAAAACCTAAAAATCTCCTTTAAAAAATCTGATTGTTTTGCAGAAATTGCTGGAAATTATGATATAATTGTATCCAATCCCCCCTATATCTCTCGGGCAGATGAGTCTGAGGTCGGCTTGAATGTCCTACATTCGGAGCCCCATCTAGCGCTCTTTGCTGAGGAAGATGGTCTTGCTATCTATCGCAAGATTGCGGAAGATACTAAGAATCATCTCCGTGAGGGAGGTAAGATTTACCTTGAAATTGGATACAAACAAGGCCATAGTGTTCCTGCATTGTTTAGGAAATATCTTCCTGAAAAACGTGTGAGAACACTCAAGGACCGGTTTGGTCAAGATAGGATGGTTGTCGTGGATGATGGATAGAATAAAGCAAGAGTTGGAAAATGGTGGAGCAGTCGTCTTGCCCACAGAAACAGTTTACGGTCTTTTTGCTAAGGCTCTAGATGAACAAGCTGTCGAACATGTTTACCAGCTCAAGCGTCGCCCAAAAGACAAGGCGCTTAACCTAAACGTCGCTTCCCTCGAAGCTATCGAATTCTTTTCTAAGAATCAACCGACCTATCTCAAACGATTGGTAGAAGCCTTTTTACCAGGTCCCTTGACCATTATTCTAGAGGCCAACGACAGAGTTCCCTACTGGGTTAACTCTGGTCTAAAAACAGTCGGTTTTCGTATGCCCAGTCACCCTATCACGCTCGATCTGATTAGGGAGACAGGTCCCTTGATTGGCCCCTCTGCCAATATTTCCGGTCATACCAGCGGAATTGTCTTTACAGACATTTTGAAGGATTTTGATCAAGAAGTTTTAGGACTAGAGGATGATGCTTTTCTGACAGGTCAAGATTCGACCATTTTGGATTTGTCTGGTGATAAGGTCAAGATTCTACGACAAGGTGCAATTACGCGAGAAGACATTCTTGCAAAGCTACCTGATATTCCTTTTGAGGAGGCGTGACATGCTACGAGATTTGAAGCCTAGAGATGCTGAAGCTATTTATGAGATTAACAAAGAAGCTTTAGGCTATGATTTTAGTCCTGAAAAAACAGCGAATCAGCTGGCCAAGTTATCTCAGGACGTGCATCATTTCTTACTTGGGTATGAAGATTCAAGCAATCATAAACTACTTGGTTATGTGCATGCTGAGGTTTACGAATCGCTGTATTCACAGCCAGGTTTCAATATCTTGGCTTTAGCGGTTCAGCCAGATCATCAAGGTCAAGGTATTGGTAAAAGCTTGCTAGAGGGGTTGGAAAAAGAAGCAAAAAGACGGGGTTACGGGTTTATTCGTTTAAACTCTGCCGATCATCGTCTGGCTGCTCATGCATTTTATGAAAAAGTTGGCTATACTTGTGATAAGGTGCAAAAGCGGTTCATACGTATCTTTTAGTCAGGAATTCTAAGCAAATTAACTATTTAAAAAATTTATAAGCGAAATCTATACATAGATTGTTGGCTTACTTTTATATGAGGACGAATCATTTTATGGATATCTATATTCAGAAAGCAATCATTCATCAGTTCCGTCCAGATGATACAGACTTGGTTTTAGCGGATAAGTTTCTCAATATCACTCCAAAAATTGAAGAATATCTACGAAGAAAAGTGGAGCGTGTCTATTCTGATGAAGCTAAGACTGGGATTTTCGAAGAAGGAAATCCCTTCTTCCATTACATCACGGATGATCTATTAGAAACATCTGTTACCCTAGCCAATCTTTGGAAAGAAGAGTTCAGTATTTCTGAAAATCAAAAGACAAATGATTTGGTCTTTGTCCAGTTTTCGAAAGAAGGAGTGGCACATTTTGCCTTCCTACGAATTGCATTGCGCGAAACCTTGACTCACTTAGGTGGTGAGGTGGACAATCCAATCAAACTCACTCAGAACAATCTCCCAGGTTTTGGGACTGGAGCAGATGAAGCTTTAGTAGTCAATCTTCAAAGCCGTAAGTATCATTTGATTGAGAAACGCATCAAGTACAATGGCACCTTTTTGAATTATTTTTCTGAGAATCTCTTGCAGGTTCAGCCAAAGATTTCACCTAAGAAATCTATCAAGGAATTAGAGAAGACAGCTCAGCGCATTGCTGAGAACTTCAACACTGATGATTTTCAGTTCCAATCCAAGATGAAGTCAGCCATTTTTAATCACATCGAAGAAGACAATCAATTGTTACCTGAAAAATTGGCTGATGATCTCTTTGACAATAACCTGACGGCCCGACTGAGCTTTATCGATCAGGTCAAGGAAACTGTTCCAGAGCCTGTCCGTTTTGAAGAGATTGATGCTAGTCGCCAGCTCAAGAGATTTGAAAATCAGAAACTTTCCTTGTCAAATGGAATTGAGCTCATTGTTCCAAATAATGTCTATCAGGATGCGGAATCCGTGGAATTCATTCAAAATGAAAATGGAACCTATTCCATTCTGATCAAAAATATTGAGGATATACAAAGTAAATAATGTTTAAATTTATACGAAGAGTGTTGGTAGTAGCAGTCTTCCTTTTCGTCGGCTATAAATTGTATCATATTCACCAAGATGTAAAACATGTGATGAGCTACCAACCGTTAGTTAGAGAAATCTTGAATGAGAAGGATACACCTGCAAACGAAGAGCTAATACTGGCCATGATTTATACCGAAACCAAAGGAAAAGAAGGCGATATCATGCAGTCTAGCGAATCTGCTACTGGAGCGACAAACACTATTTCTGATAATACGAGTAGTATCCGCCAAGGAGTTCAAACTTTGACAAATAATCTCTATCTGGCTCAAGAAAAGGGAGTGGATGTCTGGACTGCTATTCAAGCTTATAATTTTGGGCCTGCTTATATTGATTTTATTGCGCAAAATGGGAAAGTAAATACTCTTACACTAGCTAAGAAATATTCGAGAGATACAGTTGCGCCGACCTTAGGGAATACAAGTGGGAAAACCTATCGCTACATCAATCCCATTTCTATCTTTCAGGGTGGAGAACTCTATGTGGATGGTGGAAACTATTATTACTCTAGACAGGTTCAACTAAATCTCTATGTCATGAAAATTTTTAATCTATTTTAAGCATCTAGAACTGATATGATACCTCTTAAGTAGACATGGTAAAT
>NZ_KV841557.1:0-240 GCF_001839505.1 Streptococcus sp. HMSC34B10
GGTGTCGCAGGTTCGAATCCTGTCTTCCCGATTGATGGCGGTGTAGCTCAGCTGGCTAGAGCGTCCGGTTCATACCCGGGAGGTCGGGGGTTCGATCCCCTTCGCCGCTATAATGATCTTGTTGGACCTTTAGCTCAGCTGGTTAGAGCTCTCGGCTCATAACCGAGTGGTCGTAGGTTCAAGTCCTACAAGGTCCATTGGAATGATGGAGGATTACCCAAGTCCGGCTGAAGGGAACGG
>NZ_KV841558.1:0-263 GCF_001839505.1 Streptococcus sp. HMSC34B10
AAAATTATGGCGCGAGACGGAATCGAACCGCCGACACATGGAGCTTCAATCCATTGCTCTACCAACTGAGCTACCGAGCCAATATTGCGGGAGCAGGATTTGAACCTACGACCTTCGGGTTATGAGCCCGACGAGCTACCGAGCTGCTCCATCCCGCGTTAATAATAAATAAAGGAGGATGTGGGATTCGAACCCACGCACGCTTTTACACGCCTGACGGTTTTCAAGACCGTTCCCTTCAGCCGGACTTGGGTAATCCTCCA